>JAJRSN010000417.1 GCA_024278715.1 Calditrichota bacterium | reverse complement strand
AATTTCCGCGGGTGTCTGGTAGTAATCCCGATATCCGATCGGGAATCGACTTTGTGATAATTGATTATGGGGATTTTAAGCGCCTGCATGGCTTAAATATTCAATTCCAAAAGTTCAAAGATGTTGTAAAAATCCTGTTTGTAATAATCGGCTATTAAACGATTGGTAATTTTGCCCTTGTAAATGCCGATCGCCGGTATCAGCCCCGGTTCTTCCAGCAGGGCGTCTTTCAGGTCTTTTAACGCCAAAAGCTTAACATAGGGCAGCAGTTTTTTGGTCAACACGCGGCTTGCCGTTTGGGGTACTAAAGCCGCAATATTCGGAACACAGTAATGAACAATTCCGTCCACTATAAAGGTGGGTTGATCGTGATTGGTGATATGCGAGGTTTCCACCACATTAGCCTCGGCTACCGAAATATCGATAAGGACGCTTCCCTTTTCCATTAAGCCGATCATTTCACGCGTGATTTTGATATCGAACTCTTTTTTGAGAGAATGGATCGCCACAATCAGCACATCCGTCTGCGGCAAAAGCTCCCTGAGCAATTCTTCCGAATAGGCATCGACCGGAATATCGTGCAAATCCTCTTTTAACTGATCCAGTTTTTCCGGTTTTAACGTAAGCAGATTGACTTTGGCTCCGTTCCGGAAGGCGGACAAAGCCACCGTGCGTCCGACAGTTCCGGCGCCGACTATGGTAATAACCGACGGCTTGGAAAATTCCGTTTTGCTTAAAAGTTTTCCTTTTCCGCCTTCGGGGTCTGTTAGCAGCATAGCGGCTAAAAAAACCGCCATCTTTCCGGCAATTTCGCTCATTCCGATCAAAAGAGGATATTTGCCTTCGGAATCCTGCAATAATTCGGCGCTGATAAATGTGCTTTTTGTTTTAATTAACGCCGAAAGCCGATCAGCCTGATGCACTAAATTCATGAACGAAATAAGAATGTGCGACTCGTCGAGCAATTCAAACTGGACGGGATGCGGGGCTTGCACCTGAATGATAAGCCTGGCTTTTTGAAGCACCTTTTCCATAGTAGGAAGAATTATCGCGCCGGCTCTTTCGTATTGTAAATCGCCGAAGCCGCAATTTTCGCCCGCCCCGTTTTCTACAAAAACGGTTAAACCGTTGCGAACCAAAACGCCTACTCCTTCCGGCGTAATCATCACGCGGCTCTCATAAGGTCTTAATTCTTTTACAATTCCAACATTAAGCATCCGAACTCATCTGAATTATATTAAACTTATCAACATTAAATAAATTTCGGGCTAAAATCAAAAGGCGCTCCGCTGTTATGGCGTTGATGTGTTCGATCATTTCGGAGATGGGTATTTGCTTTCCAAAATAGATTTCATTTTTTGCCAGACGCGACATTCTGCGCGAGGTGCTTTCCAAGCCCAATAACAAATGACCTTTTAACTGCTCTCGTATTCTTGCCACTATGCTTTCACTTATTCGGTTTTCGGTTACTTTTTTGATTTCCTTAAATAATAAATTCAAAGCCTTGCCGCGCTTTTTCCTGTCGGTGCCCATGTAAAAGCTAAAAATCCCCGTATCCCTGAAAAAATCCACGCTCGAATACACGGTATAGGCAAGTCCGTGATGTTCGCGGATGGTCTGGAACAGGCGCGAACTCATTCCGGCGCCCAGATAGGAATTCAAGGCGATCAAATCGTAACGGTCTTCGGATTTGTAAGAAAGTCCTTCGATACCCGCAATAATATGAGCTTGATTAAAAGGTTCGCGAATTTGCAGGTTTACTTCATGCGCCGCCACAGGTTTTTTAAATTTTACCCTCGTTCCTTTTTGTTCAAAATGGAAATAGCGTTCAACCAGTTTCAGCAACTTTTCATGTTCCAGATTTCCGGCGGCGGCGATAACCATATTGTCCGGGGTATAAAACCGTTTCCAGAATGAGAGCACGTCCTTTGAAGTGAGTTTTTCGACTATCTCCGGCACGCCCAAAATGGGAAGTCCCAAAGAATCTTTGGGAAAGAGTTTTTCCTGAAAGAGATCGTAAATGTATTCGTCGGGAGTATCCTTAACCGAACTGATTTCCTCAAAGATAACCTGTTTCTCTTTTTCAATATCTTTTTCTCTGAAAAGCGGATTGCAGATCAGATCGGCTAAAACATTCACACACACGGGAAGATGGCTGTCCAGGGCAAAAGCGTAAAAATTGGTTATCTCTTTACTGGTATAGGCGTTTAAACTTCCGCCGAGGTCTTCCAACGAACGGGCTATTTGAAGTGCAGAGCGCTTTTTTGTTCCTTTAAAAACCAGATGTTCAATGAAATGGGCGACGCCGTTATTTCTAATGTGCTCATAACGGGAGCCGGTTTTAACCCAAACTCCGATTGAAATGGATCTCACCGCGGGCATTTGTTCGCTTATCACGGTGAGTCCATCGGAAAAAACTGTTTTTTTAATATTCTGATCCATATAATTACTGAATCAGTAATTTTTCCTGTAACTTGGTTTCTCTTGTTTCATCTTTCGGTGTAAAAAGGCTTTACGGCTAAGAGCAATTTTACCGGTGGGATCAATTTTTGTAATAACAACATCGATCTCGTCGCCCTCTTTTACCACGTCGGTTACGCGGTTAGTGCGTTGAACATCCAATTCCGAAATATGAACCATTCCTTCGCGACCCGGCAAAAATTCCACAAAACAGCCAAAATCCTTAACCCGCTTGACGATACCGCGATAAGCCTTGCCGATAGCGGGCTCTTCTATCATGGAGAGGATTATTTTCTTGGCTTTTTCGGCGGCTTCAGTATCGGGAGAAGCGACCGTTACCCTGCCGGTCTCATCAATATTAATATCGATTTCGTTTCCGGATTCTTCGATAATGCTGCGGATGGTCTTTCCGCCCGGTCCTATAATCAAACCGATTTTATCCACGGGCACCTGTATTTCGATAATTTTCGGAGCCCATTTGCTGATTTCGGGACGCGGTTTGTCGATGGTTTCGTTCATTTTTTGCATTATGTGGAGGCGTCCTTCATGCGCCTGCTGCAAAGCCGAAGCCATTATTTCTTCCGAGATGCCGTCGATTTTAATATCCATCTGCACGGCGGTAATGCCTTTTTCCGTACCGGCGACCTTAAAGTCCATGTCCCCGAGATGATCCTCGTCGCCTAAAATATCCGACAGAATGGCGATGTTGTCATCTTCTTTGATCAATCCCATGGCAATTCCGGCAACCGGACTTTTTACTGGAACGCCCGCCGCCATTAACGCCATCGATCCGGCGCAAACCGTCGCCATAGACGAAGAACCGTTGGATTCCAGAATTTCGGATACAATGCGAATGGTGTAGGGAAAATCTTCCGCCGGCGGAATAACCGGTTTAAGAGCGCGTTCCGCCAGGTTGCCATGCCCCACTTCACGGCGGCTCACGCCGCGTATCGGCTTTGCCTCGCCCGTACAGAACGGAGGGAAGTTGTAATGCAGTAAATAACGCTTGCTGGATTCTCCTTCTAGGGCGTCAACAATCTGTTCGTCGGATTTGGTTCCCAGCGTTACCACGCCAAGCGCCTGCGTTTGACCTCTGGTGAACAAAGCGGAACCGTGCGTGCGGGGCAAAAGATCCACTTCACATGTAATCGGTCTTATGTCTTTCCAACCCCTGCCGTCAAGACGGCGCTGCTGGTTAATGATCATATCCCGGACAAAATTCTTTTCGATATCGTGTAAGATTAAGGAAATTTCGGCGTCGGCTTCCGGAAATTCTTCCTGAAGTTGTTCGATCACATCCTGCTTAATCGCTTTTAATGCTTTTTGCCGTTCTGCTTTTTCTTCGATGCGGATAGCTTCTTTAACGCGATCGTTTGCCAAGCTCAGAACCCGGTCTTCCAATTGTTCGGGTAATTCGAACGGCGGAAGTTCCCGTTTCTGAACATTCAACTCTTCGGCTATTTGTTTTTGCAGATCAATAATGGCGCGAATGGCATCGTGAGCAACAGAGATCGCCTCTAAAATATCTTTTTCGGGAACCTCTCTTGCTTCGCCTTCTACCATCATAATCGATTTTTCCGAACCGGCGACCACTAATTCCAATTCCGCTTCTTCAATCTGGGAAAAAGTAGGATTGGTTACATATTCGCCGTTGATTTTTATCACGCGCACAGTGGCAATGGGACCGTCAAAAGGGATATCCGAAAAAGCAAGCGCAGCCGAAGCTCCGATCGCAGCCAGCACATCGGGCTCATTTTCACGATCCATGGAAAGCACTGAAGCGATGATCTGCGTTTCGTAAAAATAGCCTTCCGGAAAAAGAGGGCGAATCGGACGATCAATCAACCGCGCCGAAAGAATCTCTTTTTCGCTCGGTCGTCCTTCGCGTTTGATAAATCCGCCCGGGATTTTTCCGGCGGAAAACATTTTTTCACGGTATTCCACCGTCAACGGCACAAAGTCACGTCGCTCGTTTGGTTCCTCTGAAGCCACAACGGTCACCAGTACAATCGTGTCTCCGTATCGCACCAGCGCCGATCCATGGGCTTGTTTGGCTAATTTTCCCGTCTCTATTGATAAGGTACGCCCATTTAATTCAATTGATTTTTTGATATACATTCATTCCTCCAGGGAACTGTCTTTTAACGTCTAATACCCAATTCTTTAATTACTTTACGATAACGAGTAACGTCTGTTTTGATCAAATAGTTCAACAGGCGTCTGCGTTGTCCGACCAATTTCAGCAATCCGCGGCGGGAATGATGATCTTTTTTATGCACCCGCAAATGGTCGGTTAAATAGTTGATTCGGGCGGTCAAAAGCGCAATCTGCACCTCGGTTTTGCCCGTATCATTCTCCGATTCACCAAACTTTGTGATGAGTTCTTTTTTGTCGTCTTTAGTTAAAGCCATCGAAAACCTCCATTAAATCTTCAGACTTTTTTCTTTGTCTATTTCTAATTGTTTTTTTAACGATTTCAAATCGCGAAATTTGATTTCATCTCTTAATCGTTTTTTGAAGAATACTGTTATGGTTTTATCATAAATATCTTCGCTAAAATCGTGGATGTGCACTTCGATACTTCTGGTAGTCGAATGATTGAAAGTGGGACGATAGCCGATATTAAGCATCCCCTTAAACAACTTATTGTCCACTTCCACATCCACGGCATAAACGCCATTCATAGGAATCAATTTTGCCGGCTCAGGCAATTTTAAATTTGCCGTCGGGAATTGCAGCTTTTTGCCCAGCAATCGACCTCGGACCACCTTTCCGCTTAAAAAATAGCGGTGTCCCAAAAGCTTTTCCGCTTCAGCCACGGCGCCTTTTAACAGCAACTCTCTGATATGCGAGCTTTTAATAATATGCTCGCCCGTGGATAAAGGGTTAACCCGATACAACTCGAAATTCAATTCTTCGCTCAATTGCTTGAGACTTTGGTACGTGCCACGGCGATTTTTTCCGAACCCGTGATCATAGCCGATCACAAGAACCCGCATTTTCAGCTTTTTTAGCAAAACTTCCTTAACAAACCGTTCATAAGGCAGTTCGGATAATTTCCGGTCGAAATTTAGCACTCCGACCCAATCCAAATCAAACTTTTGTAAAAGTTTTAGTTTTTCGTCAAGGGTGGTCAACAACTTCACCCGTTCGGAACCCAACAAAACCTGACGCGGATGGGGATCAAAGGTGATCAGCACGGAATGCAAATGCCTGTCCCGGGCTGATTTGATCAACTTTTCAATAATCAGCCGATGTCCGCGATGGATTCCGTCAAAAGTTCCTATCGTAACCGCACAAGGTTGATCCGTTTTAAAGTTTTCCAATCCACTGATTATTTTCATTGTAAACGCTTTACTTTGGTTTTCCAGTAATCGACGAATTCATTAATATCAAAACTATGATCAACCGAATACGATCCGATCTGCAATCGTTCCAGTTCAAAAAGGTGCGCGCCCACGCCTAATCGTTGTCCCAAATCGTGAGCGTAGGAACGGATGTAAGTGCCTTTGGAAACAAGCAGGTCTAATTTCAGAAACGGCGAATTCCACGATAATACTTCCGCTTTGTGAATTGTCACCGGCACGGCTTTCCGTTCCACCTGTTTACCTTTTCTCGCCAGCTTGTAAAGGGGCGTGCCGTTGATCTTTTTTGCCGAAAACATGGGCGGCATCTGTAAAATTTCGCCTCTCATCTCTTCAACCGCCAAAATCACCTGTTCTTTATCAAGCGAATCCGTTTGCTCTTTGCGCACAATCTCTCCGGTAACATCGTAAGTATCCGTTTCCACCCCTAATTGAATTACAGCCCGATACCGCTTGTCCAGATTCATAAACTGCTGCAACTGCTTTGTTGCCCTGCCCACGCCGATAATCAGCAAACCCGTGGCAAATGGGTCTAATGTTCCCGCATGCCCTACTTTTTTTATTTTCAAAGCGTGGCGAATTTTATTCACCACATCAAACGATGTCCAGCCCTTCGGCTTATTTATCAAAACCACAAAAGCATTCGAAGACAATTCATCCGGCAATGCTTCATTCTTTTTTAGAATCGGAATCATTCTTTAAATTTTTTAGTAACGAATTTATATGCTCCGCGTAATCTAAAGTTTCGTCGTAAAAAAAGCGCAATTCCGGCAGCCAGCGCGACGTAATGTACGGTTTGATCTCATTGCGGATGAATGATTTAGATCGTTCCAGCACTTGCTGCGTTTTTTCTTTTTGCCTTTCATCTCCCAAAACAGTGTAATAAATCGACGCCACCCGCAGGTCCGGCGATACTTTTACGCCGGTCAGAGTAATCATTCCCTTGTTCGGGTCTTTCAATTTAAACTCGATCACTTCGCTGACCACCCGCTTCAGCAAGTCGGCATATTTTTTAACTCTTCGTCCTTCAGCCATAGTTTACAAATACTCAAAGTTATAATGAACAATTTCGAACCCGTAATCGGAATCCAACATTTTAAACAGTTTTTGCAAGGTCTCTTCGGTTATTTTTCGATTGACTCCGACCATGGCAAAAGCCAATTTGGATCGCTGCCATTTATCCTGATATTCAACTTCCGCAACCGAGATATTGAATTTATTTCGGGTACGATCTTTTATCCGTTTCACAATTCCGCGTTTCTCTTTTAAAGAACCGCTGGAAGGAACCAAAATTTCAACTGTCAATAAGGCAACAACCATTTTCAGACTAATTTACGTTTGACCTCAATCAATTCGTAGGCTTCAATAATATCGCCGACTTTAAGGTCATTAAAGTTTTCGATTTGAATTCCGCATTCGAACCCGCTGGCGACCTCGCGCACGTCTTCTTTGAATCGTTTTAAAGAAGCGATTTTACCGGAATAAACTTCCACATCGTCACGCACGACGCGAATTTTTGCGTTCCGCGGAATTTTTCCCGACAAAACATAACATCCCGCGATAGTTCCGATGCGGGAGATCTTAAATGTATCGCGAACTTCCGCCCTACCCAATATGTTCTCATCGAAAGTGGGCTTGAGCATTCCTTCCATTGCCATTTTAAGGTCGTCTATGGCGTCGTAAATAACCTTGTACGTTCGGATATCGACAACTTCTTTTTCAGCCAGTTCTTTTGCTTTAATATTGGCGCGCACATTAAATCCGATGATAACCGCGCCCGAAGCGGAAGCCAAAAGCACATCCGATTCGGTTATGGGACCAACCGCCTTACGAACCACGTTAATTTTTACTTCGTCTGTGTTCAGGTTGATCAGGGCGTCGGAAATCGCCTCCGCCGAACCGTCAACATCGGCTTTGATAATCACCGGCAAATCATGTACTTCGCCGTGAGCGATCCGTTCCGAAATTTGCTGCAAGGTCATCATTTTAACTTGTTTAACTTCCTGCTCGCGGCGGAGCTGCTGTCGTTTAAGGCTCAGTTCTCTGGCTGATTTTTCGTCCTTCATTACTACAAACCGATCGCCCGCCTGAGGTATTCCTTCAAAGCCGAGAACGACCGCGGGTTTGGAGGGTCCCAGCGATTCTATTTTTTCGCCGCGTTCGTTTAACAACGCTCGAACTCTTCCGTAATGATGACCGGCGACAAAATGATCGCCCACTCTTAAGGTTCCGTCCTGAATCAGCACCGTGGCGATAGGTCCTTTGCCTTTGTCCAGCTTAGCTTCAATAACCACGCCCACGGCTCTGCGTGTGGGATTGGCTTTCAAATCGAGCATTTCGGCTTCCAGCAGAATTTTTTCCAGCAGCTCGGGAATACCCTGTCCTGTTTTAGCCGAAATCTCGGCGCATTGATAGGTTCCGCCCCAGTCTTCCACCAAAATATTGCGTTCAGCCAATTGCTGTTTAATTCGTTCGGGATTTGCGCCGGGTTTATCGATTTTATTAATGGCAATAACTATATGCACTCCGGCGGCTTTGGCATGATCGATGGCTTCGTCGGTTTGCGGCATTACGGCGTCATCGGCGGCGATCACCAAAATTACAATATCGGTGACCTGAGCGCCTCGAGCGCGCATGGCGGTAAACGCCTCGTGACCGGGCGTATCTAAAAACGTAATCGATTTGCCGTCTATTACAACCTCGTAAGCGCCGATGTGCTGCGTAATTCCGCCGGCTTCGCCGCCTACTATGTTACTTTTTCTCAAATAATCCAGCAAAGAGGTTTTACCGTGATCTACGTGTCCCATAATCGTAACAATGGGCGCGCGCGGAACAAGGTTTTCTTCATCGATTTCCTCTTCTTCCTCTTCTTCGGATACAAACTCGGTGGCGTATTGCTCTTCAACCTTATACCCATATTCTTCCGCTATCAGGGTGATGGTGTCGATATCAAGGCGCTGGTTAATGGTAACCACCAAACCCAATTCGAGACATTTCATAATAATTTCCGAAACCGGCACATCCATTAAATTGGACAATTCGTTGGCGGAAATAAATTCGGCTACGCGGATGATTTTTTCGTCGCTTTCTTCAAGGTTTTCTTCTTTAACCTTTTTGCGTTTAGGCTTACGACCTTTCGAATCCATTGAAGCAAGAGTCTTTTTAAGAGTCTCCTGCACCTCTTTCATATCGATCTGCGTTTTTTTCTTTTTTCTCCTTTTACGACCCGTCGATTTTGCCGCCACTTCTTCGCCTTCGTCACCGATATGGCGTAAATCGACTTTTTTGCCCCGTTTCCGTCCGCCTTTTTCTTTGCGGATCATTTCCAGAGCTTTACGGCGTTTTTTCTCTTTTTCGGAGAGACCGGCTTCTTCTTCGCGGGTTGTTTTCTTTTTACCTTTGAATTTTTTCTTCTTGTCGGTTTTCTTTTCTTCTTCGGCTTGGGGACGCTTTTTTTCCTGCGGTTTTACCGGCGCGGGTTTTTCTTTTTTCTCCGCCTCGGGTTTCGGTCTTTCCCTTTGTGTAGCAGGGATTTCTTTTTTCACAACGCCCTTCTTTTCTTCTCCCGCAATCTCTTTAGCTCCGGTTTCCTGCGCGGCTTCTTTTTCGACTTTCACGGGTTCTGCCGTTTCCTGCTTGGCGGCGGGCTGAGCTGCTCCGCGTTTGCGAGTAGAAATTTCCTGATCGGCTGAAAGTTCGGCTGCCCCGGCTTCTGCTTTACGGATAACCGGTTGTGTTTTTCGAACGTGGCGTTTGGAACGGGGTTCCTTTTCGCCTTTGGAAATCGCTTCGGCGTCTTCTTCTATCGATTTTTTTAGCACATCCAGATACGAAGGTTCTACGTTTTCGGCTTTTGACTCATCGACAACATCAACCGCTTCTTCCCCGCCTTCTTCACGCGTTCTGCGCGCCTTTAAGGCTTCGGCTTTTGCTTTATCCTGAGCAAATTTATCCAAAATTTCGATATACACTTCTTCAGACACCGAAGCATTGGGGCCCGACACTTTAATACTTTTCTTTTCCAAAAAACTTATAATCGTATCGTGTCCAAGATTCAGCTCTTTGCAAATTTTAAATATTTTGTATTTTTTTGCTACAGCCATTTACTCTCCATTTTAGTATTGAATTCTGTTCAATACTTTAATTTATTCTTCGTTATCCTCAGAATCGTCGTCTCTGCCTTCTTCCTGAACATAACTCTGAGCGACCTCTAAAATTTTATCGGCTGATTTTTCGCCAATTCCCGATATTTTCACCAGATTTTCTTTTCCTTGTTCCAAAATTTCATGCGCATAAAGGATATCGGCGTTAATCAATTTGCGTTTGATCCCTTCGGGAATGCCCGCCATGTCTTCCACCGAAATATATTCTTCGGTAGTGGTTTCTTTTTCATATTCCGATTCGCGCAAGGGCTCTATTTGATAACCGGTCAACTGAGAAGCTAAACGCAAATTTTGCCCGCCCTTGCCGATGGCTAACGAAATTTCGTCGTCGCGAATGATAGCAACCGCCATCTTCTCTTCCTGATTGACGATCACCTTGATCGGTTTTGCCGGAGTCAGAGCCCGGGAAATAAAAATTTCCGGCTCGCTCGAATAGTTAATGATGTCTATTTTCTCGTTGTTCAGCTCGCGAACAATCGCCTGAATACGCACGCCTTTCATTCCCACGCAGGCTCCTACGGCGTCTATCCGGCGGTCGATCGATTCCACGGCAATTTTAGAACGTTCGCCCGGTTCTCTTGCCACCGCCTTAACTTCAACAATACCGTCATAAATTTCGGGTACTTCCAATTCAAAAAGACGAATCAGGAATTGTTTATCCGCTCTGCTGACAATAATTTCCGGACCCCGACCTCTTTTCTCGTCGCGCACCTCTTTAATCAAACAGCGAACGGTTTGACCGCGGCGCAGCATTTCGCTGGGAATCTTTTCGTTGCGCGGCAGAAAAACCTCTGTTTTGTCCTGATTAATGTAAACGCCCCGGCTGTTGATCTGATGAATATCTCCGATGATAATTTCACCCAAACGATTTTTGTATTCTTCAATAATGTGTTCGCGTTCAAAATCCCGAATTTTCTGAGCAAGATTCTGCTTTGCCGAGGCAATAAGCCTTCGACCAAACATTTTGGGATCAATAACTTCCACGATCTCTTCGCCCAACTCCACATCGGGATCAATCTTTTTTGCAGATTCCAAATCAATTTCGCTGACCGGGTCTTCAACCTTTTCAACAACGGTTTTTTCCTGATAAATTTCGATATCGCCCTTATCAATATTCACAATCACATCAAAATTTTCGGCGGTGCCAAATCGCTTTTGGATCATACCCAAAAATATATTCTCCAAAATATCGCGTAAATGGTCCTTATCAATCCGTTTATCTTTGGCGATTTGGGTGATGGCTTCCATTATTTCAACATTCATACTTGCCTCACTCCCTCCAAACTTTTACCACTGTACTTTAACTTTTGCTTGTTCAATGTCTCCACGTTTAATCTCCATAGTTCCACGTTTGGTTTCCAGAATAATCGTTTCCGCGTTAAAATCGGTTAATTTGCCCGTGACGCGCCATATTTTTTCTTCGATTCGATATTTTACAACCAAATGCCGCCCTACATTTTTTTTAAATTCCCAATCATATCTTAAAGGATGATCCAAGCCCGGCGACGAAACATCCAGGCGGTAACTCATCCCAAAATCATCATTTATATCCAGTTCATCCTGAATCATCCGTGATAAGCGCGCGCAATCGTCCACGGTGATCCCGCGTTCATTGTCCGCAAACACCTGAAAAACAGGACTGTGAGAACCGCCCGAAACCTTTACTTCTAACAAATAAAATCCGTTATTTTCACAAATCGGACGAACAATCGCTTCCAGCTTTTCTCTCAGTTCCATTCCGAACTCCAAATAATAAAAAAGTGGGTTCCAGGACCCACTTCAACCACCAAACAAATTATTAATTTAATTATATTAATTGAGTTTTGCAAATCTTAAATTATGCAATAACGTCAATCTTTTTCATCGGGTTCCGTCGTATTAACTCTGTCAAAACAACATTACATTATACATCTTTTATAAGCACATAGTTCCTAAATCCGCCTAAGGGGCGTTTAAAGATTTTTTGTTCCAAGAATGTAATAAAACGATATTTTGCGCGTTCGTGTTTGTGCGGCGCCCTGTTCGGATTTATCTTTCCTTTGTACTGCAATTTATGTTTCCAATCCATTTGCAGAATGCGTTCCCGCATCACCGCGGGATGGGTTTCTTTGAATTCGGCAAGGCGATCCAACGGTCCGTAATCGAACTCTTTGGGCGCTTTTGAATAGTGTTCTTCGGCTTTTCGTCTTCCCCAGTGCACGCTGTCCAGGGCGCGCGATTTGTTTTGCATCATGTGCGGCGGACGAACCCATCCGTAATGGTAAATTTCAGCGTCCACCTTTGCCACTCTCAGTTTTCGCGTTCCGTCAGCCTGACGGGGATTGTCGTAATATTCAAAATAGCGGAACGACTGCGCGCTCTGCCACGAATGGATATTCGGATGATTGCGGATGATACGGATTTCAAAAGGATACCAGCCGTGACTGACATGATAGTGATCGTAATCGCCCCAAAAATGTTTGTAGCGGAAGAGCAGCCCTTCCACCCTTTGATTATTCAGTAACTCGGCGCAGCGTTTTTCGATGACCGGCAAATATTTTTCGTGTACCACTTCGTCTGCCTGCAGGTAGAATAACCAGTCGCCCGAGCAGGATTGCCTGGCAATATCGGTCTGCAGAGCGTTGATGATCCCTTTCTTAAAATATTTCTCTTCCCACACAGTATCGATTATTTTTACTTTGGGATCGCCGATTCCGGCAATGGCTTCCCGCGTCCCGTCATCCGGGTCGCCCTGTCCCACGGCAACAACAAATTCATCGACAATCGGCAGAATTGACTTAATCGATTCGACTACCGGGTAATACAATTTAACGCCGTTGCGCACAAAACTAAAACCGCTGATTTTCAATATTTAATCCTCAGAATAACAAACTTTGAAGTAACATACGAAAAATTTGCTTAATCTCATAAAAAACACGTTTTGGCGTTTAAAGTGAATAAGAGATAACTTTTTAAAGGATGTTTTAAGAACCTGATTTTTCCCGGATTGCTCAATCGTTAAATTTGATTTCGTGATAATCCATAAACATTTTTGCTTCGCTAAAAACATAAGGCAGAATTCGTTTAATCTCTTTTTGAATTTCGTCAAAGGTGACTTCAAAAAATTCCTTACCGTGGCTGATCGGATCCGCAATCGAAGGATTGGCTAATCTGGATCGGCGGTGCCACTCGCGTAAAAGAACGATTTTATCTTTAAATTGAGGATATTCTTCTCTGAGCGATTCGTAATGATTCACCGCCAGACAAATAACCAGATCGCTTTCGCGCATAATTTTATCGTCAACCGATCGGGCTTGATGGTGCGACAGATCGATGCCGCGCTTTTGAGCTACTTCAACCGCAAACGGATGCGCCGCGCCCGAAGCCATGGCAAGCGTACCCGCGGAGGTTACCTTGACGATGTCTTTAAAACGTGTTTTTGAAATGATTTCTTCCAGAATTCCCATAGCCATCGGCGAGCGACAGATGTTTCCGGAGCAGATAAAAGTGATCCGGAAATAATTTTTGCGCGTTTTGAACGGAACGTCCGGCAGCCGTTTTTTAAGCTCATCCAAAGCAACGGCTCCTTCGCGCAGAACAAGATAGGGTTTTTTGGTAAAATCGATAATCGTTGAGCCGCGAATATCCGGAACGGGACCGGCGTCCAAGATCAAGTCGAGACGATCTCCGAACTGGGCGATAACCTCCTGAACATTCCGCGCGTTGGGATTTCCGGTGAGATTTGCGCTGGTTGAAGTAACCGGACTGCCGAGCGTAAGGACAAGCTGTTTGCACACCGGCAATTCCGCAACCCGGAAGCCTACCTTTGCTTTTCCGCCGGCTTTTGTGAATCCGGAAGAAAGGTAGGTTAAGTTTTCTTTAAAACGGCTTTCCACGAGAACCGTAAATTTCCCGGGGAGTAATTTCTGAAAATGTTCGTATTGTTCTTCGGAAACAACGCCGAACAAATTCGTCAACTGTTCCAGCGAGGCGACCATTAAAGAAACGGGCATAAAAGGACCGCGTTGTTTAATCACAAACAACCGATCCAACGCCTTTTTATTGAAAACATCCACGCCCAGCCCGTAGAGCGTGTTTGTGGGATAGACAATAATCCCGCCCTGCTTAAGAACCTGAACGGCTCGTTTTATCGCCTTACGGCTCGGCTTATGGGGATCAATTTTATAATATTCCATTTTTCCCAAATCAAATAATTTGTTTTAAAACATCCGAGTTAAAAAATTTTAACGTCCGGCAACCGCCACCATTATACTATGACTTTCCGGTTTTGTTGCCTGATTTTTGTTTTTTCAATTCCCGGGCTGCGTCTTCCAGCGGCGATGCACCCAGAACCATTGTTCCGGATATTTTCGCACCCATCTTTCAAAAGCGGAAGTATGGAGCTGGGTAATGGCAATCACTTTTTCCTGAAGCTTGCCATTCAATTCCGGCACGGTGATTTCTTCCATATAAACGTCAAACAGCGCATAATCGCGCCGAACCGGAACCAATAAAATGATTCTGGCGCCGGTTCGCAGATGCAAAACAGCGGCGCCCACAGCCGTGGATGAAGGCAGCCCTAAAAAATTCACAAAAACGCCGCGTTTTCGGGCGTCCTGATCAATCGCAATTGCCACGTTTTTTTTGTCTTTTAAGAATTTTGTCGCAACCTGCATGGCTTCGTAAGTATAAATAACCTTAAGACCATACCGGCAACGCATCTTATTGACAAAAGCATCGACTTTAAGGTTACTCTGCTTTTTTGCGATCGCCGCCATAGGAAGTTTCTGCAGAACAAAAGCCTGACCCATCCACTCAAAGTTTCCGAAATGCCCCGCAACAAAAATTATTCCACGGTCTCTGTTTTTAACAGACTCCAGAAGTTCCCGACTTTTAATGCGCACCAATTTATCAGCCGTGCGTTCGTTTAAATGATGCATCTGCAGAAATTCCATCCACAAAAAAACAAAGTTCTTGTAAATTTCGTGCAGAAGAACGCTTTCCTGTTTGGGAAGTTTATCTCCATATACGCGATAAAGATTGTTCAGAATCACTTTTCGACGGTAACGCAGTATTTTCTCAATAATAAACGTCAGAATAAGAGCCAGACGCTTACCGGTTTTCAGCGAAATGCGACTGAAAATAAAAAAAGTGCCCGTACCAATATGTATTCAATATTTTTCATGGGCTGGAAATTAGTGAATTAGAATATTACAGGCAAATTCATAACTATTTAACCTTTACCGACACAACAGGTAACTCCTT
>JAJRSN010000027.1 GCA_024278715.1 Calditrichota bacterium | reverse complement strand
AATACTATAATAGGAGCTACTGCATCGCTAATAAAAGGTAATAAATATAGATATTTTGATTGGGACAACATGGCGTGGGTATTTGAAGGAAGGAAAGAATCCTTAGGAAGTGTCGTCTCGGTGGATAAAGAGTACATTGATTGGAAACTAGGTATAAAAGATCTTTCAGCAGTAGATATTATGAAAGCAAAAGACGCCTTTGCTCATGAATTTCAGCATGTTTTCCAGAGTGGTATTTTTGGTGGATCATTTATACCTTTATATTATTTACCCCCTTTACCTTCCGCAAAATATGATTATTTTTTTAACAATCCAATGACACCATACGGGAAAGGTAGTTTATGGTATTTTCACAATATGAATAACGTTTTTGAATGGAATGCTCATATGAGTGGATTCCTACAAAGTGGTTACAAAAATAGTATGTTTATAAATATTTATGGAAAGTAGTACAATGGAAAGAATATTTTTAATAACTTTAATTATATTTTTTCTATCTTCTTGTAGTCATTCTATTTATTTGGAAACGTATGCCGACATTAAAGCTGAAAGATTTACAGAAGCTTTAGAAAAAATTGATAAGTACAATATTAAAAACAAAAAAGAAGATCCAAAGCTTCTTACATATAAGGGTTATATATTATTCAAGCTTTGTCGTTTCGAAGAAGCTATAGAAATATTAGAAAAGCAACTCAAGAAATCTTTTAACGATGAAATGGCTCAAGCATTATTGATGTATTATAAAGAATATGCATCATATTTAGAAAGAAATAACAGAAAAGGAAAATCAATTATTTATTATAAAAAGTATATCAAACTTTCTGAGCAATTATTAGATGATATTTGATTTAGTAGATTTTTTAATAAATATAATTAGAAGTAGATACCATAAAATATTCGTGTAATCTGTCCATGAAAGCTGAATTTTCTTATCCTAATCTTAACTAAAGCTGTTGGTACCATTCAGGTTATGACGCTGGAAGAGTTTATAAAAAAGGTGAGGCAAAATATGACGATTCCATAAGTGATTATTAAATCCGCGGAGCAGACGGGCAGGTGATGGCAGAATATAATTACCAGAAAAATTTAAAACTCTGGCGATTAGGCAGCTTTGGTTACAAAACGCCTGATGGCAACAGTTATTATTATCTAAAAGACCACATTGGCAACATCCGCGTAACGGTTAATGAACAAGGCGAAATTGTAACTAAAGACGATTACTTTCTCTTCGGACTTCGTATGTTGAAGCGTGGCGTAAATCCCGACCTGCCGGAAGGGGACTGCAATCCGGAATTGAGTCATCGGTCGGAGCGAAAAGGATTACCATGATTCCGATAATTCCGCAAATCCAAAATCATGAAAATCAAGGTTAAGACAATGGAATACTGTTTCACCGCTCTTTCGATCCGATAGCCTCGTCAAAAACTTTTAGAAATAATTCGGCTTGCCTTTCACGGCTGTACTCTTCGATGTGCCTAAACCCAAATCGCGGAGAACGCCTTATCCAATTCAACAAAGTAGCGGCAATTGCTTCCGTTTTTTGCGGACTGAGTACAACTCCGGATTCCGTGTAGCGAATCAACTTTGCAGCTTCGCCGTTTTCCGGAACCAGAGCCAGAACGGGTTTTTTGAATCTTAAATATTCGTAAACCTTGCCGCCGATGGTATGCTTGCTTCGCGGACATCGATCGTCCAGAATAAAACACAGGCTATCCATCGAATTCAAAATTTCGAGGTTATGGTGATGTGCCTGATAGCCCTTAAATTCCACCTGACTTTCCAATCCGAATTTTTTACTCAATTTTTTCAAATCGATGCTGGATTTACCCACATAAACAAAGCGTAATTTTTGAGCTTCTTCGGAATTGGTTTTTTTCAGACGCGCAAAAGCTTTGAACAAAGGCGTGGGATGGTTAATGTGCGAATAGACGGTTCCCGAGAAACCTATTTTAAAAACATCTGTCTCTTTATCTGCCGCGGAAAGGGTGGCAAAATCATCTTCATCATAGCCGTTTGGAATTACTGTCCATCGGTTTATATCAAAGTCCTCGATCTTTTCTTGGTAATACTCCAACGGGCTTTGGTAAGCGCTTATCCCGTATCGAATCCGTTTGATGATCTTTTTTTCCAGCCGCCGGTCAAAAACGCGGTGCAGCAAAGTCGGATAGATTTTGTACGGATTTAACGTCCATGGGTCGCGCATATCAAGAATCACAGGAATCTCAAATTCTTTGCAAAGCCGCTCTTCCAAAAAACTCAGCGAATAGGGCGGAACGCTTATTAAAATCAAATCATACGATTGCGATTTCATCAATCCTTTAATTACGGGTAACGCCCCGGCAATCCATTTTTTTCGGCTGTCAGGAAGATAAAACATCGCGCTCAGCCAACGCTTGTAATAAGACGGCTTTGAAAAAAAAGCGTTCTTTTTTGGAATTACGGGAATTGCTCCGAAAGGAACCCTGATAGTTCGCACGGAAGAGGGAATTTCCGCTTCCAGACTCGGGTCTTGAGGAATAATATTGGTTTGCTCATCTGCGGTGACAACCGTGAACCGCCACCCCTGTTGCGAAGTGTATTTTATCAGCTTTGTGATTCGCTGCACCCCGCCGCCGCCCAACGGAGGGAAGTAATATGTGATTATCAAACACCTTCGATCCACGTCTGCTTTTCCATATCCCGAATTGATTGATACAATATTCGGAAATCCCGTTCATTGTGCTCAAAATCGCGGTTTTCCATATCAAATACAAACACCTTAAATCCTTCTTTTTGGGCGCGGTCGATCCATTCTTCATAAGCCTGATTCAGCCGTTCAAGGTAATCCCGATCCATCTGCTGCTCGTAGCTTCTGCCGCGCTTACGGATATGATCGAACAAGCGATCGGTGGTGGCTCTTAAATAAATAATCAAATCGGGTTTTCGCAGATATTCGGACATTACGTTAAACAAGGCGCGATAATTGTTATAATCCCGATCGGTCATAAATCCCTGTTTGTGCAGAGTATTCGCAAATATCTCCACATCTTCGTAAATACTGCGATCCTGAATGCAGGAGCCGGGCCACTCGGTAATTTCTTTTTGGCTGATAAAACGATGGGAAAGAAAATAGATTTGCAGATGGAAACTCCATCGCTTCATATCTTTGTAAAAATCTTCCAAATAGGGATTATCAATAACTTTTTCATAATAAGCTTTCCAGCCCAATTTCTGACTCAGCATTCGGGTCAACGTCGTTTTGCCCGCTCCGATATTTCCTGCAATAGCCACATATAGTTTCCGCTTCCGAACCAATTTCTGTTCTCCTGTTTATCAAAATTGAAACAGTATGCTCGTGGAAAAACGAACCGTCACTCCTTTTACGGTTCCCGGCTTATAAATAAATTTTTTAGCCGCGTTCAGTGCAAGATCGTCGTAATAATAATTTAAACCGCGTAAAATTTTGGCGTCTTCAACTTTTCCGTCTTTTCCTATGGTCACGCGAACAATAACGCGCCCGTGATCATACATGCCTCTGGAAGGATTGTCGATAATCGGGGCGACCTTTTTAACAACCTCCGCTTTTTTATCAAGGAAAACATCCATAAAAACCTGGTCAAAATCAATTGAAGACAGCAGTTTCTTTTTATTGTTTTCGGTTTTATTTCCGGATTCAACGACCGGCTTTTCCGCTTTGACCGAATCCGTTCCGGCTGCGGGCTTTTCCGGCTGCGAAAGCGCCAAACTTGTGTCCTTCGTCTCTCGGGCGCTTTTATCAGTCGCGGCTATTATTTTAGCGCTGTCGGTAATATTTTTAATCGGCAAATTCCGCCGGGTTTCGGGAACGGTCAATTTCGCTATTTTTGCGCTGTCGGCTGTCAGCGATTGACTACTTAAAGTGTCCCCCTCAATTTTCTGCGATTGCTGAGCCAATAAAATTTTACGTTCCAGATCGATATTACCGATAATCGGGTTAAAATCGACAAGACCATACCGACCGTCGTCCGTGCCGTCAAAAATCTGTTTTAAAATTTGATCGCGATTTTTGGAACCCCATGAATTTCCTTCTGCTTTAATATCCTTATTACCGTGATTATACAAATCATATTCCAGATTATCAAACAGAGCGTTACGCCCCGGGTTGTAATCCTTACCTTTTTGTAAGTTGCCCAAATTGGGTTGAGCAGAGCCGAAAATAATCACCCCAATTTGATTATTATTGATCATATTGTCGCTCAAAACAGGCTGCGCGCCCGTTTCACAGATCATTCCCGCATAACCGTTATCGGTAATAATGTTTCCTATTAACCTGGACTTTGCTCTTACCGCCACCCTTATGCCCGCGTTATAATTAAATTGAATCTGACAATTCTTAATCGAGGGATTACTCTTTTTGATCTCAAAACCATTATAGGCATATTCGACAACCACATATTCAAACATCGCCGGATTTTTTAAGTTTTGAATTTCAATCCCGTACCAGTCTTTCATCCGCGGACGAGGGGCGGCTGAAGAAAAAACGATCTTTCGGTTTATATCGCCGCGGGCAAAAATTGATCCTTTAACGATCAATTCACTTCTTGTCTTGTCATATCCCGAGCGACTTAAATCCTGATCGGGCGCAAATTGTATCTGCGTACCCGGCTCGATATAAAGACGTCCGGTTCGCGCTACGACCACGTCTCCTTTAATCAAAATAGTGCCCGACCAGCGCTCTTCACCGGTTATTACCCGGTGTTTGATAATTCTGGTCTTACTTTGCGCAAAAAGAGCTGCAATTATGAAACAATTAAAAATAAATATATAAATAAGTTTGTACATAGATTTCGATTAAAAAATTTATTTATTCCACCTTAATGAACGCATTGACCATCCGGATGAGATCGCCCTCTTTAAAAGGTTTGGAGATAAATGCGTTTGCGCCGACCTCCTCCCCTTTTTTCTGATGCGATTTTCCTGCCTGCGCCGTTAAAATAATGACCGGTAGATCAGAATATTGTTCCATGGATCGAATATTTTTAATTAAATCGAACCCGTTCATTCTGGGCATTTGCAAATCTGTTATAAGCAGGTCAATTTCGTTCTCATTAACTATTTTCAGGGCTTCCTCGCCGTCTTCCGCCTTTATGGTTTCAAAGCCGTTTTTCTCCAAAAACGAACTTATAAAGTTACGCACGCTTAACGAATCATCGACGATAAGTATCCGCGGATTTCTGCCGGAAATCTGTTTTTGCACTATTTTTTCCTGATCGATGATGCCGTCTTTGTTCGACGATTTTTGCTGCGTTTGAATTACTTTGCGCACCAACTGACGCTCACGCGCGGCGGCAAAAAATTCGGCTTCCACCTTGTGGATTACGCCCGCGTAATCGAGAATCAATGCTACTTCGCCGTTGGCTAAAATTGTACCGCCTGAAATTAGTTCCACATTCTGTAATAAACCGCCTAAATTTCTGATCACAATATCCTGCCGCCCGATAATTTCCTCAATGCCCAGGGCAATACTCACGCCCGAATCGTGCAGCACCAGGGCGGTTTGCTTTTCAGTTGGTTTTGGCTCTTCGCCGGATATTTTCAAAAGCTCGTCAATATCAACATAGGGCAATAATTTTCCGCGCACCTGAACATATTTTCTCTGATCGTCAATCAAAATATCTTCCGAATCGATTTGGAGTGATTCCATAACTGCCAAAAGAGGAATGGCAATTGTTTGTTCGTGAAACTTAATCAACATCGCGTGAGAAACAATTAAAGTAAGAGGCACCCTTATTGAGAAAACAGTACCCTGCCCTTTGGAGGTCTTTATCCGGACAATTCCCCTTAATTTCTGAATTTCGGCTGCGACGATATCAAGCCCGATTCCCCGCCCGGAAACCTTTGTCGTTTTATCGCTGGTCGAAAATTCCGGACGAAAGATGAAATCGAGTAAACGATTTTCCGACATCCGAGCCGCTTCTTCTTTAGAGGCTAATTTTAATTTTACGATTTTCTTGCGAATCTTTTCCGGATCGATTCCGCGACCATCATCAATAATATCAATTACAACCTGACTTTTTTCCTGACGCGCGCGTAAAATAATCTGCCCTTTGCGCTCCTTACCTTCCTTTTTACGTTCCGTCGGCTTTTCGATCCCGTGATCCACCGCGTTGCGCAAAATGTGCAGCAAAGGCTCATGCAGCGCATCCACCAAGGCTCTGTCCATTTCCGCGCCGTTATCTTCGATTACCAATTCTATCTGTTTTTTCTGCTCGCGAGCCAAATCCCGCACCGGTCTTTCAAACCGTTCAAACAAGGTACGGATAGGAACCATGCGGGCTTTCAACAAATCGCTGTGTAAACTTTTGCTTAAAACCGAAATCTGGTTAAGGCTTTTTTCCAAAAAACGCATTAATTTACTAACAGAAGTGGTCGTTTTCGACAGATCAGAAGAAACATCCTTTAAATTTTCGGAAAACTTTTTCAGAGTATCCTGATTCTGATCATACTCCTTAGCTGAATTCTGCAAATCGCCGAATGAACTCTCTTCAATAAAATCTTCCAATTGATGTACTAAATGCCGCACCTCTT
>JAJRSN010000416.1 GCA_024278715.1 Calditrichota bacterium | reverse complement strand
GAATCAGGATAATCCTTTAATCAAGTAAATCAAGGTTCAGACAACAACAGCCGAGTTTGAAAGTCTCCAAATAAAAAAAGGCAGGTTGGGTTACCTGCCTTTAATACGGAATTTTCTTAAAAATTTTAAGCGGCTTCTTCGACGCCTAAAACTTCTTTCATCGCTTGCTTTAATGTCTCTTTCGGTAAAGCGCCCACAGCCATTTGCGGACGATCGTTCATCGGAACAAACAGGATTGACGGAATGCTGCGGATGCCGAAAATTGAGGCTAATTCCTGCTCAACTTCGGTATCTACTTTGTAAAAGTTAACTTTCCCGGCATATTCTTCGGATAATTCATCAAGAATAGGGGAAACTATTTTACACGGCTGGCACCAGTCGGCGTAAAAATCGATAATGCAAGGCAAATCGCCTTCGTATTTCCACTCGTCATTTTGTTCGTAGTTGAAAACTTTTTTAAGAAAATCTTCTTTAGTTAAATTTTGGGTCATAAAAAAACTCCTTCGTGTAAATTTATTAAATAAACGTAATTTTGAAATTATTTATTTCTTAAAAAGAACTTTTATATTCGATGATTAAGAAACAAGAAAGATACGAAAACATCCGAAAAAATAGCATGGTCAAAGAACTTAAGCCGGAAATAAATCATTCGTTTTTAATGTAAGGAATTTTGAAAGGGAAGTAAATTCTTTTTTGTAACGGCTTTTTGAAAGAATCAAAAAGCGTGTGTTTTCAATACTGCCGGTGGGTATTTTCGCGCGCCGGCGGTCTTGTTTTACTGTCCCCGAATAATTCTTTAATCATGTTCTTAAGCTTATCTATTTTCAAAGGCTTCTGCATCACTTTGTCAACGCCGGCGTTCAGACTTCCGCGAATTTCACGTGCGTCACCGGAGGCGGTGAGAGCTATGACGGGGATGTGCGTTCCGTACGATTCCTCCAGCGACCTGATTTCGCGCGTTGCCTGATAACCGTCCGTCACGGGCATCTGCATATCCATTAAAATAAGATCAAACGATTTCTGTTTAAAAAGTTCGACCGCCTCCTTCCCGTTGCCAGCCAATTCAACTTCGAATCCCGCTTTTTTTAGAACGGATGTCATTAACTTTTGGTTAACCCGGTTATCTTCGGCAATAAGAATTTTGATCGGCTGCGCAAATTCTTTTAACGTGTGGCGCGTGATAAGGGTTTGCGGCTCGGCTTTTGATTGCAAAACTGTTTCAATGGTTTGTAAAAGTTCTCCGGCTTTGACGGGTTTCAGCAAAAAGGCGGAAATCCCGGTTTCAAGACAACGCCGGGCGTCGCCGCGCCGACCAAAACTGGTTAACAGAATGATTTTTAAATTCTTTAAAGCCTCCTCCTGGTTAATTTGCTGCGCGATGTCAAAAGCCGACGTACCGTTTGCTCCGGAATCCAAAATCAACAATCGGTAGGGATGCCGCGAACGGTTTGCCTGAAGTAAAAGTCGGGTAATTTCATTTTGATCGTTTATTATTTTGGGTTCGGCAGCCCGGCTTTTTAACAATTCTTCCAAAACTACTCCCGTAATCCATTGTCTTGCGTAAACCATGATTTTAACGCCCTTTAAATCGAATCCGCTCTGTATTTGAATTAATTCCGAGGGCTTTTCCGCAAGGTTGAATTGTAGAATGAAATAAAATTCGCTTCCCGCTTTGTCGGATTTAAAACCGATCTTTCCTCCGAGAGCGGCTGTTAATTTGGAAGCGATAAAAAGTTCGGGGCAGCTATCCTGCATCTCTTCGGAAACGGTTCCTTCAAAAATTCCGTCAAACAAACGGGTAATTTCTTCGCTCTTTTCGGGGGATAACCCGCTGCCGTTGTCCGAAATTGTGAATTTTAATTTAACGGTCTTGTCGTCACGTTCCAATTCTTCCGTTTCGATCAGAACATTTCCCTGATCCGAATATTTGCAGGCGTTGTCCGTTAAAATAAAAAGAATGCGGCGTAGGTAATTTGGCTCTCCGATAACAAATTCGGGAACGGACGGCGGAATGCGGGTGATTAGCTCGATCTGTTTTCTGGCGACCCGAACAATAAACGGAGATAGCGTATCTTCAATGCATTCCCGCAAATTGAATTCTACCGGTTGGGCGGAAATCTGTTCGCTTTCGCTTTGATAGCGGCTGATGTTTTGCAGACCATCCAAAGCGGCGGAAATATGATCCGAGTTCATCATCGCCATATGATAGTAAACCTCCCGTTCCTGTTTTTGATCGGCTTCGCGTAAGAGTTCGAAAATACTAAAAAGATTGTTAAGAGGCGTTCTGATTTCTTCAGCCAGTTGATTGATTTGGGTAAAACGGTAGCGAAGTTTCGGATTGATTCCGGTCGGGTTTCCGGCAACGCCGTTCTGAAGCTTTTTGACCTCATTTTTTAGTCTGAAATAACGTTGGTAGGCAAAAAGAGCGCTGCGGTATGAGGAGAGTAAAAGCGTTAAAAGCCGCGAGTCGTGCGCTTCGATTTTTTGTTCTCTGGAATAGTAAAAGGTTTTAAATGTTTGAATTTCATCGGACGCGGCTTCGCGGTGACTATTATTCAAGACATCCTTAATGAAATGCACAAAAGCGACGGGATCGAATTCTTTTAAAAACAGATAGTCCGCCTGAGCCGAGATAATTTTGACGATTTCTTCGGGCTCGTTTAAAGCGGTCATCAACACAACGGGAACGGACTTCCAACGGGGATCGGATTTTATTTGCCGGCACAAAGCAGCGCCGTCCATTTCCGGCATCATAATGTCGCTGATAATCAGTTGGGGATTGAATTCGGGAATTTTTTTGAGTGCTTCTTTTCCGTCCTTCGCGGTTTCTACCGGAAAGCCGTGATTTTGTAAAAATCTGGCGATTATAAACCGCTGCGACGGACTGTCTTCGACAATCAGAACTTTAGCCTTCATAATTTTGCGCCCAAATTATTTCTTTTTCTTTCCGATTTTATGCGCATAATCCGGATACAGCTTTAAAAGACAATCAGGGCATAAACTATGGGTAAAAGTTGCATCCGAATATTGTTCGATGTATTCTTCAACCCGGTGCCAATAACCTTCGTCGTCGCGAATTTTATGGCAGTTGGAACAAATGGGAAGCATGCCTTTTAGCTGCTTGATTGTATCGAGCGCTTCCTTTAATTTCCGGTTGGTCTTTTCCAGTTCGCGGTTTTTCTGCAGAATGGTATCGTAGCTCGAAAGCAGCAAATCTAGAATTTGCATCTGTTGCGAGGCTACGGTGTGGCGTTTTCCGGCGAAGAAAAACTCGAACTTAAGCTCGGGTCCGTTGGTTTGACGAATTTTTTGATTGGCGATAATATATTCGATCCGATTGATAAGAGTGGGCAGATCATAAGGTTTAATAATAAAATTATCCGCTCCGAAACTTAACCCTTTGATGATATCTTCTGGGTTTTGCAACGCAGTGAGAAGAATAACGTTGATTTGATTTTTGCCGAACTGTTTTTTAATCGCTTTGCAAAGGGTAAAGCCATCCATTCCCGGCATGACCACATCGCTGATAACGATGTTGTAACGCTTCTTTTTTAATAATTCAAGAGCCTGATTCCCGTCATAAGCCACGTCGATATCATAATTTTCTTGTTCCAGATCGCGCTTAAGATGCAAAGCCTGTGTTTTACTGTCTTCTACGATTAATATTTTTGTTTTTTGATTTCTCATAATTTAATCTCCGCTTAATTGGTTGTTTAACTTAAAAAGTTTTTCGATCTTTTCAGAGATTTGTTCGGGTGAAAGTATTAAAACCGCGGCATTCAGTTCGATGGCGGTTTTGGGCATGCCAAAAACAATGCAGCTTTCTTTATCCTGAGCAATGGTCAGGGCGCCGGTTTCCTTCATCAACGCCAATTCTTTAGCTCCGTCCTTGCCCATTCCGGTCAGTAAAATACCGATCGCCTTGGATCCGTAAACTTCAGCCACCGATTTAAACAGATACGAAGCCGAAGGTTTGACGTTGTGCAGGGGCGGTTTGTCGATCAGGACAAAGCGTCGCGCCGAATTTACCGCAAGGTGGTAATTATCGGGAGCAAAATAGACATGACCGGGTTGCGGTTTTTGTCCCTCTGTCGCCAGTTCAACATGTAAAGGGCTGTTTTTGTCCAACCATTCGATGAACAAAGGCAAAAAATTGTTTGGCATGTGTTGAACCACTATAATCGGAACAGGAAGCTCGGAAGGGAGGTTCGCGAGAATTGAATTCAATACTTGAGGTCCGCCTGTCGAGGCTCCGACGGCAATTATTTCAAAGTCCGGCTCTTTGGGAATCGCGGTAAGACTCGGATCGGCGGAGTAGGCGGTATTTATGCGGTCATTCTCCCGCAGAGGATTGCGGTTTTTTGAAATTTTCTTGATTGTCTGAATAAGGTCCTGAATCTTTTTATTAAATTCCCCGCTGGTCGGTTTTAAGCGCAATTCGGGATAGAAATAAACGCCTGGCAGCGCGCAATCGGACGGCGGATCCGAAGCGCTCAGCAAAATCGGACAGGCGAACAGATTTTGAATAAACTGAATTCTTTGTTTAATGTCTTCGCTGATTTTTAATTCCAAAATCAAAATCAAATCGAAATGAATATTTTGATTAAGCAGAGACAGCAGTTGCTGCTCTTCATAGTTTTGATATGTGATTGATAAGTCGGGATCATGCCCGAGTGCCTGTTTTAAAATGGTGCCGTCAACGACGGATTTTGTAAGAATTAAGACATTGACCTTCATCTTTTACTCGCCGTGTTAATTTTTACGAATTCGCGTTAAATATTATTTAAATAAGTTTTTGCACAATATCCAAAAGCGTTCGTTGATCGAATTCGCTTTTCGCAAAATACGCATTTGCCCCCACTTGCAGCCCTTTTTTTCGGTCTTCTTCGGAGCCGAGCGAAGTTAATAAAATCACGGGCGATTCCTTTAGCTTTTGATCTTGCCGAATTTTTGCGGTTAACTCGAATCCGTCCATCTTCGGCATCTGGACGTCGGATATGATAAGATCAAAATGTGTGCGTTTTAACAGCTTCCACGCCTGAGCTCCGTTAACCGTGGTTTGAACCTCAAAGCCCGCCGTTTCTAACAAATTTTTAAGCAGAACGCGCGAGGTG
>JAJRSN010000415.1 GCA_024278715.1 Calditrichota bacterium | reverse complement strand
GAAAAAAATTATAATTTTGCATCAGGGCTTGATTCTTTTCCTAAAAAAGTGCTCATACTTGGCTCTGAATGCAGCGCATTGGGATATGATTTTCAGGAAAAATATCATAGGAATCTGTTTAAAGAAGCCGAAGTTGTCCTTATTGAAAATTCAGGACACAGGCTTTTTACTGAACAGTTCGATGCGGTTCTTTTGGCATTGTATGACTATTTAGAAGAATATAATTTAAAAAGGACATTTCGATGAAACGATCGTTAGTTATTAATTTAATGATTATTTTTTTCATCTTTTATGAAAGTTCTTATGCTCAGATAATATTTCATCCAAATACTGGCTCCCGTCAAAATTTTAGTTTTGAAGCGTCAATGGATCCTGCCTTTGTAGTCGAAGGTGGCTACCATTATCGTATAGATAATGTAATCGCTGGAAAATCCCTACTCATTCATAGCCTTGTTAAAACGCCGTTATTTTTACTTAAAGAGTTCGATTCTTTCCAATTTGGCTTCGGTGGATCTGTAAAATTGGTTGAACGTGGAAAATATGGTTTGGTGGGCGGTCTTTTTACATCTATCGCTACAAATGAAAATGTAAACGGGAATTTTATCGCCTGGGGTTTTAAGCTGAATTTTTTACCTGGTTTTTATTCAGAAAATTGGTTTGCTGTATTTGATTTTGCGTGGAAACCAACTTTGTTAACTCATATTACCCATTCCAATTATGTGAAAGACTCATTTAAAGACAGATATCCTACCGGCATTTGGGCAGATGAAATGATAGATGGTCCGAAAGATGGGTGGTATTCTACTCCAGCCAACCGTCTTATGGCAGGGATACTGGCTGGTTACACTATAAGCAAATCCTATACTATTTATATAAACGGCGGTATTAATTATACTCCAAACGATTTCGGCATCTTTATGTTTGGAGATATTGGCATTATTCCATATTATCTAAAATTGGGTATGGTCTATCATAAATAAATGTCTTATAATATTATCACGAAATGAACAAAACAAAATAAGGTATTAAATATCGAGCGTATGCAAAATCAGACCAGCAAATTGCGATAACGCGAGCTCCGATATTTAATACCGGTGTTGGATGATGCTTTGCGGCTTAGTTCAAAAAGCTCTTGCAATCCGATGAAAACACACGTCGATTTTAGGGTTGAGTAGAATTTATCGCTGTGCTCGCGCCGGTAAAGTGCCGGTCGTTAATCAAAAGAATCAATCAGATAAATTACATTTTATATGTTTAATGTTGTGTAAAATATTTATTTGAGGATAATGATGGACAAAAAAGAACTATTAATAAATGAACTTGAACAGGTTCCTGAGCATTTGCTTGACGAAGTATTGGACTTTGTACATTTTCTAAAATCAAAAAATGCTTATAAAAGATTAGAAACAGCTATTATCAGTGAATCTGTGCTAAAGAAGGATTGGATGAGACCCGAGGAAGATGAAGCATGGCAGGATTTGTAAAAGGCGACATAGTTGTTGTTCCTTTTCCTTTCTCTGATTTAACCTATTTCAAAAAGCGTCCTGCGTTAGTGATTTCATCATTAGAAGGTGATGATATAATTCTTTGTCAGATAATAAGTCAATCTATTAAAGATAACTATGCAATCCAACTGAATGAGCAAGATTTTTCCGAAGGCAGTTTAAAGAGGCAAAGCAACATAAGACCCAATCGTATTTTTACAGCAGATAGCCATATCGTTCTTTATAGAGTTGGTAATCTCAAAAGAGAGAAGATTAAAGAAGTTGTTGAGAGAATAATGGAAATTATTCGAACTTAAGAATTTAGAACATTGCCTGACAAGATTAGCTACTAAATATCGAGCGCGCACATAAACAGACTGTCAAATTACGATAACCCGAGCTCAGATATTTAATACCTGCGTTGCACTCGGCGGAGAATCTGTTATTGTCGTATTCCTTGCGCGGTTTTTTAGTTATTTTGCTAAACGCGAAGTTAGAGATTGTACCATAAAAAATAATAATTAGTGAGAAACGTACATCATAAACAAATTTGGTCCATCTTAATTAAACTAATTTTAGGATTATAATTCTCACAGAAATTTAAACATTCTCCGAATATTTTTGAGAAGAATTAAAATGTTTGCATTTAGTTGTTTGGCTGGGGATTGATATATCCGGTTATTTTAATCTTCTTTTTTATCTCCTACTTCTTTGTAAAGAGAATAAAAAATAAATCTTTAAAAAACGAAATCGGGAATTTTCGAAGAATCGGATATTTAGATTCTATTTTAGGATTTTTCGTTATCGTCATTTCTGTTGTTTTTTATGTATTGGTTCAATCGGATATTGCCAGGACAAATCCACTTTTGCTCCCGATCTCGGAAATAACCTCAGAGCCCATAAAATTTCTGCTAATTGTTTTATTCTTGTTTGGCGCAGCCGCTCTGATTATCGGAAATTATTACATTCGTTTTTCCAAAAAGCGTTAAGCGGTATCTCAGATTATCGTAATGCGTAATGCGTAATGCGTAATGCGTAATGAGTTATTGACATTTAATCCGTCGTCGTTAAATAGGTTATTCGTTAAGTGTTAAGGGTATAATCGTTAAGCGTGCCTCTCCAAACTACAAGTCACGTTCTTGTCAATGGTTACTTGTTACTATATCACTTGTCGCTTTTATCTTTAATCTTGAAAGAACTTTAATCTTAAATTTTACTTGTCACTCGTTACGCGTCACTTTTTACGCACGGCATTCTGCTCTCTGCTCTCTGAAACCCATGTTTTCCTCTAAGTTAGACAGCTAAACTTAGGCTTTCCGATTCCTGCCGCCAGGCTCTTTTTTTAATCCAGCCACATTATTAAATGCGTGTCGTGCTTGTGGAGTAAATTAGGATTATTCGGCACAATCCGACAATCAAAACGATAGGCGCCGTCGGTTTTTGCCTTTACCTTTAAGCCGAATTGATAGGTTTCCTTATCAACATTTTTAATCAGCGGCATGGTAAAAATTTCCATGTTCTGAAAGCGGGTCAAAGCATCCTGCCGCTCCATTATCAGTTCCACCGCCACATCGTCCGGTTTTAATCCGTCCAGATAGACTATTACATTGATCTCCCGTTCTTCGCCCGCGCTAAAAATCCGGTTTTCATCGCCGTTGGCAAGCAAGTGCATTCTGATATTCTGCCATTTGGAACGCACCGAATTTATCCATTGAATATGTTTTTCCAGACCCTGAAAATTATTCTTTTTTAACCGCTCGCCCTGCTTCATTCCTGGAACATAGTACTTTTCGGTATATTCCCAAACCATGCGATGTGTGCTAAACTGGTGAATAATGGTCTTAAACGATTCTTTGGCAATGGCTACCCAGCGATGCGGGATTCCGTCGCTCCCCCTGTCATAAAAAGACGGAACGACTTCATTCTCCAAAATCTCGTAAAGCGATTCCGCGTCCTTTCGATCCTGAACTTCGGGATTCGGATATTCGACTTCGCCTCCGATAGCCCAGCCGTTTTTACCGTTAAAAGCTTCGGGCCACCAGCCGTCCAAAACAGAAAGATTGACGCCGCCGTTAACGGGAACTTTTTGACCGGACGTACCGCTTGCCTCTAACGGACGCCGCGGATTATTCAGCCAGACATCGCATCCGGAAATGAGGGCGCGGGAAATATTCATGGAGTAACCTTCGATAAAAACGATTTTTCCGCGAAAACCTTCTTCTTTGGCAAAATGGTTTATGGTTCGGATAAGCTTTTTACCGGCGTCATTATGCGGATGGGCTTTTCCGGCAAACAAGATTTGCATCGGACGTTCCGGATTATTCAAAATTCTTTTCAGACGATCCGGATCTCTGAAAATTAGGGTGGCTCGTTTGTAAGGCGCAAAACGTCGGGCAAATCCGATGGTTAAAATTTCGGGATTTAAAATCTCCTCCGGAGCCGGCAGATTGTGTTTTATGTCCTGATAACGATTTAATCGCTTTACGTACTGCGCCCGCAGAAAATCAGCCATGGCTTTTCTCATATTTTGCATGGTTTGCCAGAAAACGTCATCGGGAATGCTGTCTATCCGGTTCCAGTACTCGGGATCCCGCAAATGATTGCGCCAATCCTTCCCAAGGTATTCTTCTATTAATTCGATCATTAGCGGGTGTATCCACGTTTCGGTATGAATGCCGTTCGTGATATGACCGATCGGAACCTCGGGTTCGGGAATTCCGGGGTAATTGTGTTTCCACATGGCTCTGGAAACCTGACCGTGAATTTTACTCACTCCGTTAGCCATACTGGAAAGATTTAAGGCAAGCACGGTTAACGAAAAATTTTCGTGTTGATGCTCGTTTACATTGCGACCAAGATCAAAGAATTGTTCTTCGCTTAAAGAAAGCTGTTTCCAAAACGGCTCAAAATAGTCGCGAATCAAATCAAATTCAAAGGCTTCGTTTCCGGCGGGAATGGGCGTATGGGTTGTGAACAGCGAGGTGTTACGCACAAATTCAATCGCGTTTTCAAAGGACATTCCCTTTTCTATCAATTCCCGCAGCCGTTCCAATCCCGAAAAAGCCGAGTGCCCTTCGTTCATGTGGACAACCGAAGGATCGATGTTCATCGCTCTTAAAGCGCGAACTCCTCCGATTCCGATAATGATTTCCTGCTTAATTCGCGTTTCGCGAGAACCGCCGTAAAGCGCGCTTGTGATATTGCGGTCAGCCTCGGAATTTTGTTCCACGTCGCTGTCTAACAGGAACATCAGATTACGACCGATTTCGGCTTTCCATATTTTAATAAAAACGTCGCGATCTTTTAAAAAAACAGAAACAAGAAGCGGCTTGCCCTCGGAGTCGGTCACAAGACTCAGCGGCAGGCGATTCGGATTTAACGCTTCATATTTCTCTATTTGATTGCCGTCCGCATCAATTTCCTGCGAAAAATAAGCGTGTTTGTAAAAAAGACCCACGGCTACCAAAGGAAGCCCGAGATCGCTCGCGGATTTGGAGTGATCGCCGGCTAAAATCCCTAATCCTCCGGCATAATTGGGCAATGATTCGTGCACGCCAAATTCGGCGGAAAAATACGCCACAACATGATCGGACAGTTCGGGGAAGCTTTCGTTAAACGGGGTTTTGTTCAGTGCCAGATAGTCAGTAAATTCCTGGTAAACTTTATTTAATCTATTCAGATAGGATTCATCGGCGGCAACTTTTTCCAGTTTTGAACTATCAACATCCTGTAAAAATGCGACAGGGTTTCTCTCCACTAAATTCCATAATTGCGGATCGATTTCTTCGAATAGTTGTTGCGCATCGCTATGCCAACTGTACCAGAGATTTTTACTCAATGCCTGTAATGCCTGTAGCGATTCGGCGATAATACGATGTTCCTTCATTCAATATCTCCTTTTTATGCACTCTAATTTGAGTTACGGATTACGCAAAATAGCAAATGGATTTTAATTCTGCAAATTAAAAATTAAGGGCAGGAGGGGATATTACGATTATTCTAACAATTCATGGAATATTAACGAAAATAAAACTGTTAAAATGACAAGCTTTGTCAGATTGGCAGAATGATGTTTCAAACGGGCGGCTATCGAACATTCTTCTTAATTTTGCCGTTGACTCGGTATCAACCATAATCCTTTGTTTATACTGAAGGTAGTCCGTATAAACATCTCTATTAAATATATGGCATAATATTTGTAAAAAAATGAAACGAACATAAAACAAAATAGGAGTGGGATAAAGTGTCTGAAATAAAAATCATTTCCGAGAGCATAGAAAAACTGGCGATAATGCCGTTACGAAACACGGTTGTTTTCCCGCATCAGGTGGTGCCTCTGGCTGTCGGGCGTGAAAAATCGCTCGCCTTGCTTAATAATCTGGATGAGGGTACCAAGGTAATCGGTTTAATTGCTCAACGCGACGGTCGTGTTGAAGACCCGGTAGTGGAAGATTTGCACACTTGGGGCACTGCGGCGATGATTCTGAAAAAGTTTAAAATGCCCGACGGAAGCGAGCAGGTGATTGTACAAGGACTTTACCGTTTTAAATTAATAGAAATGCTGCAAACCGATCTCTTCTTTATCGGCAAGGTGCAGCAAATGCCCGATATATTTGAAACGGATATGGAAGTTGAAGCCTTAATGAACAATATTAAAAATGTTTTCCAGAAGGTGGTTGATTACATTCCCTACCTCACCAATGAACATCGGGTAATGATTTTAAATACCGAAGAACCCAATAAATTAGCCGATTTAGTGGCAGCTCAGATCAATTTTAGCGTTTCCGAAAAGCAGCAGGTTCTTGAAATCCAGAATGTAAAAGAGCG
>JAJRSN010000414.1 GCA_024278715.1 Calditrichota bacterium | reverse complement strand
CGCCGGTTCTCTCAACAAATAAGGCAATGACGGGTTGTTGTATTTATCATATACCGCGTGTCCCAATTCGTGGAGTATCGTTTCCATCCAGCTTTCATTATTTTTCAGATTACACAAAATGCGCACGTCGCCTTCCTTATCAAAATCTTCGCAAAAGGCGTGGGGATTTTTACCGTCGCGTTCGTACAGGTCGCTCTTTTCAAGAATGCTTTCCACCGGCAAACCGATCCCGGCGTAAAATGCGCGAGCCAATTCTTTTACGTCGCGATTTTTGTAATAAGCGTCAAGATCGACTTTGTACACCTGAGGCGCTTCCTGAAAAAACGGATCGTGATAGTGCCATGGTTTCAGATTCAGAGGATCGGCTTTGTATTTTTCAGCAAGAATCCGATCCAATTCGCGCTTGGATTGGTAGTACGGTTCCAACGAATATTCCGAAAGATCATAAAAAACGGCGTCGATCTGCTTTACATCCTGTTCCGATATTTTTAAAGACATCGTATGGTAATTATCGAATCCCAAATGCCGGGCAGCCTTATTCCTTAATTTGACGAGTTTGATGATGTCGTCGGCTACAACTTTGCCGACCTGTTTACTGGCTTCCCAGGCTGCTTTTCGTTTTCGCGAATCGGTTTCTTCTTTTAAAATTTTCAAAATTTCATTATTGGTGACTTTTTTACCGTTCAGAGTGGGGCGAAAGGTGCTGAATTTTTCTTCGATTTTGTTGCTTAATTCCACAATTTGTTTGGTCAGCAGCGAATCGATCTGATTTTCAAGATAACGATTGTAAAGCACGGTCAGTTGCCGGCTGAGAACGGGGTCTTTGATTTCCTTTCTCTCCCTTAACTCCTTTAAAAACTCAAACTCATCTTTGTTGCCGTAAATCCGCCGAATTTTAAGTTGCAATTCAGAGACCTTCTTATAGGCGGAATCGCTTCCGGTGGTGGCGGCTTTCCAGTAAGCCTCTTTTTCGGCTTTTTCCAGCGGTTTAATTTTAGCAACGTGTTCTTTAATGAACCGGCGCAAAGCTTTCTCCTTATCCTGAGTCGAACAACCAAAAAGTAACAGCGCGATAAACCCGATCACAACAATAATACGCATCTTTTTTCTCCTCTGAATTTTCTCCGGAAAATAAATTAACAGAGTCCGTAAATTTACCCGGCTTTCATTTTTAACAGACGGCTTCCGCGGCTCCGTTCTGTCGCGTGTTTACTTTAGACCTAATAGTTGACATAAGTCGCAAAACCTTTTTCCACCATAACATCGTTAATATTCAGCCAGGTTTCATCATCCTCAAGCAGCCAGATTTCGCCCAGGTAGCGTCCGTATTTGCCCTTGCGATCTTTTAAGGTTTGAATTAACACTTCCCTGCCGTCGATCAACGCCCGTAAAAAATCACGCGCCCGAATGCCCTCTTCCCGTTCCTCGCCGCGGATTTCCGGAGCGTCGATGCGAGCCAGACGAATGCGCTCCCCGCGAATCCAGGTATTTAAACCGAGATCAATATCCACGGTGCACGTATCGCCGTCATATACTTTTTGCACGATTGCCCGGTAAAAATAGAGATTTTTTTCCATTGCTCCTGTTCCCGATTTATTTAACAAATCTTTTGGAAATTTCCGCTTTGTATTAAAAGTATGAAACCAACCGTATTTCATGCAATAGCAGAAGCCTGTTTTAATAATTTTTTAAATGAAAAACGATGAGGAATTTTAAAAGAAGAATAAAATTATTCCGATTTTAACGGCGTTTATTCTTCAAACGAGAGGTAAATAAAGAACCGGCAACACAATAAATTGCCGGTTCTTTATTATATTAACACTGAAATCCTTGCTTTTTTGGCGTTATTTGTTATTTGTTAAGCGTTAAGAGTTAAGCGGCTTTTGCCAGTAATCGTAATGCGTAATGCGTAATGAGTTATCTCCGCTATCGCTTAAAGATTTAGATAATTCACAAAATTATTTTTCAGATAATAAAAAAGTATTTACTTCTTAACAAACATTTTACTATTTTCTGTTTACTGACTACTACTGCTCTCTGCCCTCTGCTTTTTGACAATCCTTTTTTCTTTTTCATTTTTCTTACTCATCACACCCATTTCTACGCTCCCTGAGCCTGTCGAAGGGAGCCTGTCTTGTCACTCTGTTACTCGTTACTTTGTCACGCATCACGATTACCGGAGAAGCCGCTTAACCCTTACACCATTATCCCTTAACAAAAAACGCAAGGATTTAATTGTTATTATACTAAAGTACTATTTGCCCTGAATAAAAACGCCGGCAATTAAAACAAGTAAATCCCGCGTTCCTCTCTTTCTTTAATTCTTTCATTTTCGCCGGGATGCCAAAGTCTTCCTTTAAACGATCTTACTTCCCAATCTTTACCTTTACCCTTTGGCGGGAACCAAGGAAAATTTCTGTGAAATCCGGAATGTTTTTTTCTTTTGCCCAATTCAACGGTAATGGTTTTGTTCTTGCCTTTTCGGTTGACATAAACTTTAATTTTGTCGCCCGGATCATAGTAACGGACGGTTCTGATCAGATCAGCCGGGACTTCAATCTTTTTATCGTTAATCTTGTAAATCACGTCACCGGCTTTAATTCCCGCTTTTTCAGCCGGCGAATCTTTAATCACCCGTTTTACGAGCGCACCATATTCCACTTCAAAATACTCGCGCATTTGTTCATTCAATTCTTCGACTATAACTCCAAGATAGCCGCCTTTTCCGGACATTATGTCCGTCATAAACGGAAATTCTCCAAAACCGAATTTCGGGATACTATCGAGAAAAAACCTGAACCTTTTACCGCCCGGTCTAAAAGTAAATTCATGTTCGCAATTTTCATCAGTCGGTTGCAGGTGCGCCGTAAAAATCAATTCTTTGCCCTTACGGTTAACCGCAACATCCACATCTTTTTCTTCATCGATGTCTTCCATATATTCTTCAAGGTCTTCGGGATCGTTTACTTTTTTGCCGTCAAAGCGCACGATAATATCGTGTTCCTTTAATCCGATGCGTTCCGCTTCGCTTCCCGCGAAAACTTTAACAATCTCCGCTCCTCCGTCGAGATTGTATTTTTCAAGGACTTCTTTTTCCGGACTCAGCGCCACAATGCCAAAAGTGTAATCGTTGTTCTGGGGTGAAATGACAACGACTTTTTTAACCTCCTTCCGATCGGCAGCCTGAGCAAAAAAAGCTCCGATTAAAAGGAGAACTAAAATTATTGTTCCGATAATTCGTTTCATCGGCGTTCCTCCCT
>JAJRSN010000413.1 GCA_024278715.1 Calditrichota bacterium | reverse complement strand
TATCGTCTGGATTTTCATTGTGACAAATTAAAAAAGATCATTTTCGGGCACGAGCGTCCGCAAAATGAGAAAAAAGATAAAAATCAAACAGAACAGTAGGAGGACTCGAATGAAGCGGCTCTTAATCCTGGGCGGCGGCACCGCCGGGACCATGATGGCAAACAAGCTTGCGCCTGTATTGGAAGATTCGGAATGGCAGATTACCCTTGTGGATCAGGAAGAAACCCATTATTATCAACCCGGCTTTCTGTTCATTCCCTTTGGAATTTACAACCGGAACGATGTTATTAAACCAAAACGCGACTTTTTCCCTCCCAACACGGAGGCTATTATTTCTCCGATCGAAGAAATTCAAGCCGCGGAGAACCGCGTTAAGTTAACAAACGGCAAGGTTTTAAAGTACGATCTTTTGATTATCGCCACTGGCAGTCAAATTGCTCCCCAGGAAACCGAGGGTTTGACGGGCGAGGGCTGGCACAAAAATATTTTTGATTTTTACACGTTAAAAGGCGCTGAATCTTTGCGTCAATTCCTCAAATTCTGGGACGGCGGCAAAATGGTAGTAAATATTGTGGAAATGCCCATTAAATGTCCGGTAGCTCCGCTGGAATTTGTCTTTTTAGCCGACTGGTATTTTACGGAGCAGGGGATTCGCGACAAGGTGGAAATAGAATTGGTTACTCCTCTGCCGGGAGCATTTACCAAACCGATTGCCGCCAAATTTCTCGGACAGTTCCTGGAAAAGAAAAACATTCGTCTCACAACCGATTTCAATGCCGCCCGGGTTGACGGCGTAAACAACAAACTGTATTCATGGGATGAAAAGGCGATTGATTACGATTTGCTGGTAACCATCCCCACTAATATGGGCGCCGATGTCATCGGGAAGTCCGGTCTCGGCGACGATTTAAACTTTATCCCTACCGATAAACACACATTGCAGTCCAAAGCTCATGAGAACATTTTTGTAATCGGCGACGCGACCGATTTGCCAAGCTCCAAGGCGGGATCCGTGGCGCATTTTGAGGCGGAAATCCTTTTTGAAAACGTCTTGCGATACATTGAGGGCAGACCGCTTAAATCCGCTTTTGACGGACACGCCAATTGTTTTATCGAGTCAGGTTTCGGGAAAGGGATTCTGATCGATTTTAACTATGACGTGGAACCGCTGCCCGGGAAATTCCCTTTACCCGGAGTCGGACCCTTTTCATTGTTACAGGAAACCCGAATGAACCATTGGGGAAAGATGACTTTCCGTTGGGTTTACTGGAATCTGCTTCTTAAAGGAGCGGAACTTCCGATCGAAGCTCAAATGTCAATGGCAGGTAAAAAGAGGCAATAATCATGGAACAGAAAGAATTAGCATTAGAAATTCGGAAGATCAATGAAAAACTGGATGTGATCGCGCATCAGTTAGCCGAGCAAAATAAACGCGCGCGGGAATTTCAGGAGCTGAAAAACGATCTGACGCTTATCGGCAAAGACATATTTAATGCCGCCGTAGAAGAATTGGAAGACGTGGCGCCGCATTTTGACACGGACGATCTTATTCACCTTTTTAAGATGCTCCTGCGCAACGTGCGACCGCTCACCCGTCTTTTGCAGCAGGTTCAGGGCATGGACGATTTGGCGACTGATTTAAAACCCCTGGGCAAACAGGCTTTTCAACAACTGCTGGATACCCTGGATCAGCTTGACCGCAAAGGGTATTTCGAATTCCTTCAGGAATTTATTAAAATTTTCGATACCGTCGTCATGTCATTTTCGGTTGACGATGTGCGCGCTCTGCGTGAAAATATTACCACGATATTATTGACGGTTAAAGGCATGACTCAACCGGACATGCTTACTTCCGTGAACAACGCGCTCGACTTCTTCCGGAATATGGACGTGAATGTGGTGGATGATATTTCGTTTTTACGCATAATGCGCGAAATGAAAAAACCGGAAGTCAAAAGAGGCATCTTTTTTATGTTACAATTTTTGCAAAACGTTTCCATCCCCAAATTAATTGATTCGGGAAAAGAATAAAAAAATTTAAAAGGAGGTAAATTGTATGGCTACAAAAACACTCGCCGGAAAAACCATCGAAGTAAACGACGAGGGCTTTTTGGTAAATCCTGACGACTGGACAGAGGAAATGGCTCCGGAATTGGCTAAGGAGGAAGGAATTGACGAATTGACGGATCAACACTGGAAGATCATTCGATTTATACGTCAGGATTTCAAGGAAAAAGGACAAATTCCGACCATCCGCAGGATTAAAAATGCCGGCGGCGTTCCGATTAAAGATCTTTATCAATTATTCCCTGAAGGACCGGTCAAAAAAGCGGCAAAGATCGCGGGACTCGGCAAACCTCAGGGCTGCGTTTAATTAAATACTAAATTCGGAGGATTTAAATATGCCAGACGAAAAAATTAAAAAAGTATCAATCGTTATTTCCAAGGGTTCTCTGGAAGGGGTTTACCCGGGTTTGATCATGGCAAACGGCGCCCGCATGGAAGGAATAGAAGCAAATCTGTTTTTTACCTTTTTCGGGCTGGAAGCCATTATTAAAAAGAAAATGAACAAACTGAAAGTCGCAACCGTGGGCAATCCGGCAATGCACATCCCCTCTCTTCTGGGAATTTTACCGGGCATGTCCGCTTTTGCCACCAAAATGATGAAAAAGGAAATGGAAAAATTGGATATTCCCCCGGTTGGCGAATTCATCGAAATGATTCACGATGCCGGCGGAAAAATATACGCCTGTAAAGCCACGGTAGAGATGTTCCACCTGACCAAAGACGATTTTTGTGAACAGGTTGACGACATCATTCACGTCGGAAAATTTTACGAGGTCTCCGCAGGAGGCGAAATAATCTTTACCTGATGAAAAACGTTTGTTTGCCAAAACCCCGGTTTAACGGAATGAACCGGGGTTTTTTTATTTTTGTGAATTAAACCGCCTGATTTTCCGCCTTTTTCTTAAATCTGAGAATTTTTGAATCGCAACCGTCCCGCTACGATTTTACCCCTATTCCAACAAAATCAATGAATTGCATCGCTTTAATCACATTGGCACAGAATTTGTCAAATCTACAGCAAATTATGTAGATATTCCTACAGAATAAACTAAAGGAACAACAATGAGCAATAAAACAGACAGGCAGGAAATTCTTTATCCCATCGGCGTCGTCGCGCAGATGTTCAACATTTCGGTCTCCACGCTTCGTTTGTACGAAAGCGAGGGTTTGATTATTCCGCTAAAAAGTCAGGGCAATCACCGCTACTTTACCGAATCGGATATCAAGCGTCTGGAATGCATCCGGGATTTTATTGAGAACAAAGGGCTCAACATTGCCGGAATCCGCATGATGCTGTCCACCATTCCCTGCTGGGAATTAAAGCCCTGCTCCGAAGAAGACCGCAGAAAATGTCCGGCATATCTGGATTCACAAGATCCCTGCTGGGTGATAAAAAGCGAAACGTCTGCCTGTCAGGAGGATGATTGTCGTTCATGCCCGGTTTACGCTCAAACCGATCAATGTACGGGAATCAAATACATTCTACACAAATATTGGAGGACCAGAATTGATGAAAAATAAGATGAAGCGCCGCGAATTTATCAAGCTCGCCGGCGTCGGAACCGGAGGATTGGTCATTGGTTCAAAACTTTACGCCTCCTTTAACAATGAAAAAAAAGACTCTTTAATCGAAGAAACCGTCGAGCGAACTCCGACATACTGCGAAATGTGTTTTTGGAAGTGCGCGGGATGGGTGTACAAAAAAGACGGCAAACCCTGGAAAATCGTCGGCAATCCGGATGATCCTAATAGTCACGGACGTTTTTGTCCGAGAGGCACGGGCGGCGTCGGCGCTTACAGCGATCCCGATCGATTAAAAAGACCGTTGCTGCGCACGGAAAAGAACGGTAAACAGGTTTTTAAAGAAGTAAGTTGGGACGAAGCGTTAAACTTCATCGCCGACAAGATGAAAGAGATAGCAAAAAAACACGGACCCGAATGTATTGCCATGTTCAGCCACGGTTCGGGAGGTTCTTATTTTAAAACTTTACTGCACGCTTACGGTTCTAATAACATCGCGGCTCCCTCTTACGCTCAATGCCGCGGTCCGCGGGAAGAAGCCTATCTTTTAACTTTCGGTGAAGCCGTGGGATCGCCGGAACGCACGGACATCATTAATTCCAAATGCATTGTTTTACTCGGCTCCCATATCGGCGAAAACATGCACAACGGACAGTTGCAGGAGTTCAGCAACGCCGTTGCTCGCGGAGCTTCAATTATCACCGTTGACCCCCGATTTTCAACCGCGGCAAGCAAATCCAAATTCTGGCTGCCCATTAAACCGGCGACCGATTTGGCGCTGCTTTTGGCGTGGATTCACGTAATTATTTACGAAGAGCTTTACGATAAAGAGTACGTTCGCAAATACACTTTCGGTTTTGAACAATTAAAGGAAGCGGTAAAGGATAAAACTCCCGAATGGGCTTATCCGATTACCACCATCAAGCCGCATATTATCAGAGAAACCGCCAGAGAAATGGCGCGGTACGCCCCGGCAACCATCGTTCATCCCGGACGCCACACAACCTGGTATGGCGACGATACCCAGCGGGTGCGCGCCGGAGCAATCCTCAATGCGTTATTGGGTTCATGGGGACGCAGAGGCGGATTTTACTTTCCGACCAAAGCCCATTTGCCTAAAATGCCCGTTCCCGAATTTCCCAAAGTTAAACGAGACTGGCGCAAGGCTTTTCCGGATAAATTTCCGGTCGCCCATCTGGCGCTCTCTTCCGGAATTTGCGACGCAACCATTCCGTCGCTGGAACGCGATTGTTCTTTTAAAGGGTGGATTGTTTACGGAACTAATCTACCGATGACCCTGCCGCAGCCGCAAAAAACCATTGAAGCCATCCGGCACTTAGAGCTTTTGGTTGCTATTGACATTTTACCGACGGAAATCACCGGCTGGGCGGATGTGGTTCTGCCGGAATGCACTTACCTCGAACGTTACGATTCTCTGCGAATTTCTCAGGGAAAAATTCCTTCAATTGCGCTCCGCGCGCCCGCCTTTGAGCCTAAATACGATTCAAAGCCTGCCTACTGGATGGCAAGAGAATTGGCAAAACGTTTGGGATTGGAAGCCTATTTACCGGCGGAATCCATTGAAGAATATCTGAATTACCAGCTAAAAGCCGTGGGTAGCAGCCTGGACGAAATGAAAGAAATCGGCGTCAAATTGCTCCACGATCCCGAACATCGTTACTACCTGGATGAAAACGAAGACTTCGAGTT
>JAJRSN010000412.1 GCA_024278715.1 Calditrichota bacterium | reverse complement strand
GATTCTGAGAACCGCATCGTAAATTCAACGATAGCCGTAACATTTAGTTTAAACGGAAAAGGTAGGTTGTTGGAAGAAAATCCGGTAATAACTCAAAAGGGAATTGCCAAAGTCCGCTTTCAGGCTCAGGGCGCGCCGGGCGAAGCGGAAATTGTAGCGAACGCCGAAGGTTTAATCGGCGACACCGTTAAAATTTATCTGGAGGGCAAAATCCGCATCGATGATTTTGAAGAATACGCCAATAATTTGGGTTTGCAAAGCAGTTGGCTGGTGAGAGGCGGAACAACGGCAAATCTTTCTCTCGATATGAGCAGTTTTGGCGAAGGGGAAAAAAGCCTGAGAGCGGACTACGCAATCGGCAACGGGAACGCTTATTATGCCGGATTCTTTAAACCGCTTTCCAATATTTACCCTGGCGCGGACGTCCTTTCTTTTTGGCTGAAGGACGATGACAGCTCGAGGGATTTAATAATTATTCTGAAAGATACTTCGGGAAAATCGTGGCAATACGCCACAACTTTAAACCATCCCGACGGCGCGTGGCTAAACGTCTATCTTGACGAATTCAGCGCAAGCGATTCCTCAAAAAAACTCGATTCTGCGGACATCAGTGAAATTTCTTTTAATATTATGGCTGGCAAAGGCGGAATGGGAGAAGGGTTTTTTAATCTGGATGCGATTTTCCTGCAAAAATCTTCGCTCATGAAAATTAATCGTTCCGCACGTCCCATAAAAAGCTTCCGGCTGTTTCCCAATTATCCCAATCACTTTAATAGTCAAACAACGGTTCGCTTTTATGTGCCGAATTCTTCGCGGGTGAGCGTTCAGGTTTATGACTTGTCGGGTCGGAAAGTTCAAACATTTTTGAACGCCTTTTTACAACCGGGAACACATTCCAAAGTATTGAAGGCGAATTCTTTATCGTCAGGTGTCTATTTTATCGTTTTGAAGACAAAGAACACTAAATTAGTACAAAAGATTTTGCTCATCAAATGAAGAGGTTGCCATGAATAAGTTGCCGTTAATCGCATTCGTAATTGTTTTATTGATTGTACCGGTGGGAAATGCTCAAACGCAGCCCGGTTTTGTCTCGGTAAAGAAAACGTCTTTTGAATTAAACGGGAAGCCTTACCGTTTTTTGGGAACCAATATGTGGTACGGAGTGAATCTGGCTACGCTTGCGGAAGGCGGCGATCGGGAGCGGCTGAAGCGGGAATTGGATATGTTAAAAGCTTTGGGAGTAAAAAATTTAAGAATTATGGGAGCTTCGGAAGGACTGACGCAAACCAATACGGTTTATCCCCCGATCCAACCCTACCTGGGGCAGTACGACGAACGATTATTGGAGGGAATGGATTATTTGTTGGCGGAAATGGCTAAGCGCGGAATGAAAGCGGTGATCTTTTTGAATAATTTCTGGGTCTGGTCGGGCGGCATGTCTCAATATGTGTCCTGGTTAACGAAGGAGCCCTTGCCGAATCCCTTTAAGCCGGAATACACCTGGACGCAATTCATGAACTTTAGCGCCCGCTTTTACACCAATGAACAGGCGAATCAATATTTTCACAAATACATTAAAACGATCATTCTGCGTAAAAATTCAATCAGCGGAATAACCTACAAAGACGACCCCACAATCATGGCTTGGCAATTGGCTAACGAACCCAGACCCGGAGAGGGAGAAACAGGCAAAGACAACTACCCTGTTTTTATTCGCTGGATTAAAGAAACGGCGGCGTTCATCAAATCTCTGGATTCAAACCATCTTGTTTCCACCGGGAACGAAGGGTTAGCCGGATGCATCGGATCGGAAGAGGTTTACAAAGAGATTCACAAAGATCAGAATATTGATTATTTCACTTTTCATCTGTGGATTTTGAACTGGCGCTGGTACGATCCGTTAAATCCCGAGGCGACATTTGACTCGGCGTTGGTTAAAGCTCATCGCTACCTGAATCAACACATCCGATTTGCAAACGAAATCGGTAAGCCGCTGGTTTTGGAAGAATTTGGGATTCCGAGAGACGGGCATTCCTATTCGCCTCAGGCGTCAACACATTACAGAGACGTTTATTTCCGGCAAATTTTCGAATGGATTTATCAGAACGCCAAAAGCGGAGGACCCTTAAGCGGGAGCAATTTTTGGACCTGGGGCGGCGAAGGTCGTCCGGGAGATGCGCAAAAAGCGGAATGGAAAAAGGGCGACGATTTTACGGGCGATCCGCCGCAGGAACCGCAGGGTCGGAATTCGGTTTTCAGCTCCGATTCCACAACGCTGGAAATATTAAAAGAATTTGCAGGTAAAATGGATGAGCTATAGCGGTTTCTGCGTTAATATTGGTTAAGGGTGTAAGCGGAACCGGTTACTCGTAACTCATCATAATTTTTTAATTTAGAATCCGAAGCACGAATCACGATGATTTGGAGATGCCGCTTAACGAAAGGTATCGGGTGACCAGTAACTATCCTCCGCTCAACCCATGCCTCTAAATCAATATCCCTTTTTGCCAGCCCAGCTTGATTAATTCGATTTTTTGCGCATCCGCCACTCCCAGATGGTGCCGGGTTTCGGCTAAAAAAATGTGCTTGGGCGGCGGATCGATCGGACGTTCTTCTCCGAAATAAGCGTTTCTTTTTGCCTGAATGATTCGGACGCCCGTGGCATCTACAGCCACCGGATCAAAACCAACCAAAAGTCCATTGTAATGCCATGTAAATTTAGGATTGAAATGGTGTGGACCAATTCCGTGGAACAGCGGTGTGAACATTACTAAAATATTGAGCCGTGTTCTTCCCCTGACAATCGGGAATTTCCAGATGGATGCCAGGTCGGCGCAGGAATCGAGATGGTAATCCGACGGTTTGTCCACAAACATGATGTAATTTTTAATCAGGCTGCCGACGCCCGCCCAGGCGTGAGTACGCATTGGACGCACATTAATCAAGGCGCTGGCTCTTTTGAAAATAGGATCGCGCAGCACTCCGCGATCCTGAATGGAAATATTTTGTCCGGGAACGCCAATTTCCGTCAGCCGTTGACGGATTGCGCTTTCCAACTCGGGCGGCGTGGGTAATGGGCGCCATTCATTGGATTTTATTCCCACAATATCGTCCGGCGAAATCATTTTTTGCCAGGCAGCTTTTATTTCTTTTTGCCCGGTCAATTGCAAAATTGCCTCATCCAGCATTTTACGCACCACTTCGGCGTTTAGCCG
>JAJRSN010000411.1 GCA_024278715.1 Calditrichota bacterium | reverse complement strand
TGTCTTTATTAGACTGGCTATCCTCCGTAATTTTGCCGGGCGAGGCGAATCATACTCCGCATTCGCTTCGTTTGAGCGCGCAATTAAGTTTAGCCGAGCTGTTTCGCTGCGGCACGACAACCATCATGGACATCGGCATTGTCCGCCATGCGGAGATTTTGTTCGAAAGCATCGCCGAAAGCGGAATGCGCGCCGTATGCGGAAAGATGCTGATGGATTACGGTGACGGTCCCAAAATCCTGCTCGAGAGCGCGGATAAAGCTCTGCGCGAAAGTCTTGATTTGTTGAAAAAATGGCACGGTTACGATGACAACCGGATTCGTTACGCTTTTTCACCGAGATTCGTTTTATCCAGCTCGGACGAGCTTTTAAAACAATTGTCGGAGCTTGCCCGCCGATACGATGTTATTATTCATTCCCATGCTTCGGAAAACAAAACCGAAATCGAATTGGTGAAGCAGCGTTTCGGAATGAGCAATATCGAGGTGTTCGACCATTTCGGGCTTACCGAGGCGCGTCTCTGTTTGGCGCATTGCATCTGGACAAATGAAACCGATCGAAAGATAATGAAAAAGAACGACGTTAAAGTTTTACACTGCCCGTCCGCCAATCTCAAATTGGGTTCTGGAATCGCGCCTGTTCCGGATTATTTAAAGCGCGGCATCAATACTTCGTTGGGCGCAGACGGCGCGCCGTGTAACAATAATCTCAACATTTTTACCGAAATGCGTCTCGCCGGTCTCATTCAAAAACATCTTCACGGACCGGAAGCCATGCCCGCGCCGGATGTGTTCAGACTGGCGACAATCGAGGGCGCGAGAGCTCTCGGGATGGACAAAGAGATAGGAAGTATCGAACCCGGTAAAAAAGCCGATATTGTTTTCATAAAAAGAAATCAAGTTCATTCCATTCCTGACGAAAATATTTACGCCAAACTGATTTATACGACACAGACCGCCGACGTTCGGCATGTTATGATCGACGGAAATTGGATTATGCGCGACCGGCAGCTATTGACTTTAAACGAAGAAGATATAATTTCAAAAATAAAATTATGATTTAAATCGGATTTATCCTAAATTAACGGCATTATCATACTTTTACTTTATCTCATTTTAGCATGAGATAAAAGATTAGATCAAGGGTGGCAATAAAGCCCGGGAGTTAACAATGAAAAGATTAATTCTTAGTTCAATGATGTTCATGGTTTTCATTGCTCTTTTAGCTTGTGGATCAAATAAAGAGGCTACCTTAAAAGAAACCCGCTCTCCCGAGGAAATTATTCAGGCGGGCGATATGTTATTTGCTCAGGGCAGGTACGAACAAGCATTGGACACCTATCAACGTCTGTTGATTTTTTATCCCACCTCAGACCTCGACGTGGACGCTAAATTGAAGATAGCCGAATGCTACAACAAAATGGAAAAATACGAAAAACAAATGGATATCTTACTTCAACTATTGAAGGAGAATCTTATTCCCGAACGTGTTCCCGCCATATATATTCAGCTCGGAAAATTCTACGAGCAGGCGGCGCTTTTTAATCCGGGGACATCGGGCAACGATACGCTCGATTACAAAAAAGCCATTGAATATTACGAAAAAGCAATGAAGTACAAAGACAGTAAGGACAAAGAGGCTAAAACGCAGGCTCTGTACCGAAAAGCCCTGGTTGAAGCGAAATTGGGTCAAATAGACGAAGCGATAAAGGATTATCAGGAAATCGTGGATAAAAATCCCGAATCTCCGTTCGCTGTTCTGGCGCAAATTAAAATGCAAGATCCGCAAAATACAGGCGAGCTCTCCACATTTAGCGACTCTTTGGAAGTTTACAAAAGTCGATTGGGAAAACCGGCTACCCACGAAAAAAGCGAAGCAACTCCGGAGGTAGAAGAATCGAAGAAAGTTCCCGCATTTGAAGAATATCTAAAGGAAAGTCCCGAGAGAGAAGAATTAGAAGCGGATACTTCCGAAACAGAAATTCCCACAAAAGCGGACACCTCGGGTATGGGAATTCCGGCAAAAACAGATACATCCGGAATGGAAATTCCGGCAAAGGCAGATACATCGGGAACGGAGATTCCGGCGGAACCAGACACTCTGAAAAAATGAAAATCGGAATCGGCTCCACAAACAAGGCAAAATTATCAGCCGTGAAAAGCGCCTTTGGTAAACTGCAACAGGCATTTTTTTTCAGCGGACTGAACCAAGCGGAATTTACCGCCATCCCCACAAAAACAACGATTCCCGACATGCCCCTTTCTTTGGAACAGATTGTCGAAGGCGCCGTTCAAAGAGCGTATTTTGTTTTTGAAAATGTTCCGGATTTGGATATCGCACTCGGATTGGAAGGCGGCGTCTTTCCCCTCGCTTCGCCCTCTCTTTTGGGTAAATCACAATACTTTCTGCAAAACTGGGTTTTTGCCTACAACGGCGAAAAAGGATATTTGGGAAGTTCGCCGGCTTTAAATCTTCCGGAAAAAATTATAACGGCTATTTACGAAGAACAAAGAGAATTGGCGGAAGTGATAGACGAGTTCAGCGGAAAAAACGACGTGCGATCGAAAGAAGGCGCTTTCGGGATTTTAACCCGCAATCTCCTTACACGCAGCGCTTCTTTTGAAATTGCGGTCATTAACTCAATGATTCCCTTCCTGAATGAAAAGTTTTATTAATTCGGGAAATTTCCCAAAAATAAAAGTTGTTCCGCTCTAAAAACCGCGTTCTTTCATTGCGCACAAAGCCGAGCGATGCTTTACCGTACATAATAGATTCCTCGCTGCGCTTCGGAATGACAGTGGAGGCGCTTTTTCGCCGATTCGTTAAGCGTTAAGCGGGTGAAAGATACCGGTAAATTGTCACTTTTATTTTTAATCTTGAAAGAACTTTAATCTTGAAAGGACTTTAATCTTGAAAGGACTTTAATCTTGAAAGGACTTTAATCTTGAATTTTACTTGTTACTTGTTGCTTCTCGTTAAGCGTTAAGGGTGTAAGCGTTAAGCGGGTGAAAGATACC
>JAJRSN010000410.1 GCA_024278715.1 Calditrichota bacterium | reverse complement strand
GTTTTTCCAGAAGCTGATCATTTTTTACCTGTTCGGTAACATCGTAAAAATTTTCGATTCCTCCGATGATATTCTTCTTTTCATCCAAAATGGCATTGGCATTACGGGTGATAAAACGCAGTCCCCCGCTTTTAGTCAATATTTGACCGATGATATTTTTAATTTGCGTTTTTTTATTATCCTGCTCGGGTTTGATGAGAACGTCTTCCAGAACAAAGATATCGTGCAGTAACTTTCCGATCACTTCTTTAGAGTAATAACCCGTAATCTTTTCCGCTTCGGAATTCCACTCGGAAATTTTTCCATCCAAATTATAGGCAATTATAGCCTGCGGCGAGTTTTCGACGATTTTTTGCAAATATTCTTTTGTATATTTTACATTTTGCAGTAATTCTTCGAGGCGGCTTGTGTAGTCTTTAACCTGCTGTTTAAGCTTTATTCTTTCGACAGCCCTTTCCACGGTAAATTTTAACGTTTGCAAATCGACCGGCTTTAAAATAAAATCAGAAGCCTGATTTTTAAGAGCGCGAATAATCGAGTCGCTGTCTCCGTAAGCGGTAAGAACGATAATTTCCGTCGAATCATCATGCGAGCGAATTTTCTCCAACAACTCCAGCCCTGAAATACCGGGCATTTTTAAGTCGGTAATAACGATTTGCGGGCGTTTTTTAAAATAGAGTTTAAGACCCTCTTCTCCCGAGTTGGCTTCATACACCACGTAATTTTCGAGCGAGAGAAAATTGGCAAGAGTATTGGCTAATTCAACTTCATCATCGATGATTAAAATTGTATTTTTGCCTTCTGCAGGAGGATTTTTCTCCGATTTTTCCTGAAGGAGTTGCAACCAGCCCATTGTTTTTGATTCTCTCCGGTTTCGGCGATTAAAGTTTTGTTTGAATGTTTTAATAAATCAATTTTATAATCGATCATTTTGCGCGAAATGTTTAATTTTAGAATAGAAAAATCATTAGATCCATTACATTGGTGCCGGTAGGTCCGGTTTTTATATGTTGGTCTATCTGTTTAAAAAAATGATAGGAATCGTTTTCATTAAGAAAAGCCACGGGATCCAAATTCAATTCCCGCGTTTTGCGAAATGAATTCTCATCGATCCAGGCGCCGGCGGCATCCGTGGGTCCATCCGTGCCGTCTGTTCCGACGCTGCAAAAATAAAACGGTTGTTTTACATTTTTGAGATAAATCAGCATTGCCAGAACCATTTCCTGATTCCTTCCGCCTAATCCCGCGCCCTTTATGGTAACCGTGGGTTCACCGCCCAAAAGGAAACAGCCCGGCGATCCGAGAGGCTCTTTGTTCTTAATGCCGCTTTCAAAAACGGCTGCCAATACTTTGGCGATTTCTCTTACCTCGCCGTTTACCCGATCGGTTAAAATCAATGAATTAAAACCAACTTGAACGGCGATTTCACGGGCTTTTTTCAAGGCTAATAAATTGTTTCCAAGAATTATATTTTGCGCATTTTGGAAAACTTTGTCATTTTCATCCGGAGTATCTTTGATTTCGCCTTCCACTCCCTGTTTAATTCTATTGAGAACCGAAGGTGCTATTTTAGGAAGCAAATCATATTTTTCCAGGATATTCAAAGCCTGGGCAAACGTTGTCGGATCGGGAGCAGTCGGTCCGGAAGCGATGCTTTCCAAGGGATCGGAAATAACGTCCGAAAGAATCAGAGTAATCACTGTGGCGGAATTAATCCGTCTCAGCAATTGCCCGCCCTTTACCAGCGAAACGTGTTTGCGAACCGTATTAATTTCATCGATGGAAGCACCCGAAGAAAGCAAAGCATTGTTCAGATTTTCGAGATCATTAAGTTCTATCTCCTCGGGCAGCATTTCCAGAAGAGCCGATCCTCCTCCGCTTAAAAGCACAAAGACCAGATCATTCTGATCGGCGCGGTCGATAAGTTCGAGAATCTTTTTTGTTCCGAGCAAGGAATTTTTGTCAGGGATGGGATGTCCCGCTTCGACAATTTTAATTTTTTTCGTTTTTTTTGAATGCCCGTATTTAACGACGACCACACCATCCGTAATTCTCGGCAGTAAAAGTTCTTCCAGGGCAACCGCCATAGGAGCCGATGCCTTTCCCGCCCCTACCACATAGATGTTTTTAAATTTTCCGAGGTCCACTACCCGGTCTCTCACCGCCAGCTTGTTATTTTCAACGGTAATCTGATCCTTAATCAATCGATAAGGATCAACCGCTTCCAAAGCCGCACCGATCATCCGTTCGGCTATTGATTTAAATTTGTTCATCATTAAAAAAACTTGATCACATTACACTTATCGCTTAAATATACTAAAACTAAGGATAATTCAAAATAGTATGTTAGAGTATTTTATTCTCTTATTCGGCGTATTTGTCACTTCTTGGAGTTCAATTTTGATTCGATGGATGGGCGCGGTTCATCCGTTGGTTATTTCTTTTTACCGTTTATTTTTCAGCGCTGTGGTAATATTGCCCTTTGTGATTAGTCGTCCGGTTTTACGGAGACAAAGTCTTTCACGCAATAATTCGCTTTTTTATGTACTTGCCGGATTTTTTTTAGCCATGCATTTTTTCACATGGATTAAGTCGTTACAACTAACCACCGTGGGAAATTCCATCTTTCTGGAAAGCACACATCCTGTTTTTGCATTGATTCTCTCTTATTTTGTTTTGAAAGAACGAAGCACAATTTTGACCACGGGCGGCATCATTCTTGCAATGGCTGGCATGTATATTATTGTTGCCGGCGATTCAGGAAGAGATCCTTCTTCAGTTACCGGAGATTTGTTAGCAATTGTTTCCGCTTTTTGTCTGGCTGCATATCTTTTAATCGCCCGAGCTTTTGCAAAAAAGATAGAACTTTTGCCTTACCTTTTACAGGTGTACTCGGCAGCAGCGGCAATCACCTTTTTATTAATACTTTTTTTACGAATCAACCCGGCAACAATGCCAGCCGCAAGTTGGTTTTATTTGATTTTGCTCGCTCTTGGTCCAAATCTCATCGGACATTCGTTACTTAACCGGGCTTCGCGGAAGATGCCCGTTTATCTGGTGAATTTAGCGATGCAGGGCGAGGCGGTTTTGGCGACGGCTTACGCAGCCCTTTTGCTAAAAGAGTTTCCTCCGGCAAATTTTTATTTCGGATCGATATTAATTTTAATCGCCGTAAGTTTTATCTTATTGAATAAAAAGTAAGGAATGGGGGATTTGATTTATGATTGACGATTGATGATTCCCAATTTTTTTAGTTAAGGGTTAAGGATTAAGGGTGTAAGCGGAAGCAGTTACTCGTCACTTTTCGTTAATCGTTAAGCGTATAAGCGTTAAGCGGCTTTTCCGGTCATCGTAATGCGTGATGCGTGATGCGTGATGCGTGATGCGTGATGCGTGATGCGTGATGCGTTTAACGGATTTTCGTCTTTAAATCAATTTTCTTTATAAATCTGACATGGAACAAGTTTTTAAAATTCAAATGACCAAAATAATTAAAACATATTTTTAACATATTACAACAATTTTTTATGTTTTGAATTTCTGTCATTCGAATTTGTTTCGGATTTCGATATTCGGATTTCGGATTTACGATTTTCCTCCTAAATCTACTTTGTCACTTTTCGTTAAGAGTTAAGGGTATAAGGGTTAAGAGTGCTTCTTCATTCTCGCTTGGTGTACAATTTTATTTTGATATTTGTCATTGATTACTGGTTACTCGAAACTTTTTTAGTTAAGCGTGCTTTTCCAAACTACAAGTCACGTCCTTGTCACCAGTTACTTGTTACTATATCACTTGTCGCTTTTATCTTTAATCTTGAAAGAACTTTAATCTTTTTCCTTTTTCCTTTATCATTTGTTACTCGTCATGCATTACGTTTCGTCACCTTTGCCCTAAAGGGCGGAGAATAAGAGGGGGGCACTTATTCCCAGCAATAAATTGCTGGGCTACTATCATTCAATTCCTACGGAATTTTTTTCAAACAACTAAACCTTTTCCTCCCATACTCAGACAATCCCAACTTTGTAACT
>JAJRSN010000409.1 GCA_024278715.1 Calditrichota bacterium | reverse complement strand
CGTCCGCCGCTGCGCCGGCGAAACCGGCTAAAATTTGCTGATTATACAAACGACGTATTTTAGTGGCGGAATGTTTCATTATTGTATTGCCGAGGGTCACCTGACCGTCACCGGCAAGCGCCGCCTGCCCTTTATGGCGAATACCTAAAATCGTTGTGGCACGGATAATCATTGGAGCATCGTCATGCATTTTTACTGTTCCTTTTCTTTATTGAATTATTCCCTGTAACTCGTTAGCGCATAATTTGTTCAAATGCGATAATATGAATCCGTCCGGATGACACATTAGCTGTTTGATCGGCAAATGCGGTGAAAAAATTGAGTGAAAATTACAATCCTTTTCGTAATCTTGCCACAGGAATTTGAAGTTGTTCACGATATTTTGCCACTGTCCGACGAGCAATGGGAAATCCCTCTTCTTTTAAAATCTGGGCTATTTTGTCATCACTCAATGGCTTATGCGGATCTTCGTTGGCAACAATCTCTTTAATACGATTTTTTATTTTACGTGTGGATATTTCTTCTCCGTCTTCGTTTTCGATTTTTTCGTTGAAAAAGTATTTTAACTCAAAAACGCCGTAATCGGTTTGAACATATTTCCCGTTTGCCACACGACTCACCGTCGAAATGTCCATATCGATTATTTCGGCAATTTCGCGCATGGTCAGCGGTCTAATGTATTCCGGACCTTTTTCAAAAAATTCCCGCTGTTTTTCCACAATCGCTTCCATTACCTTTAACATGGTGAGTTTTCTTTGATAGATCGAAGTTATAAACCAGCGAGCCGATTCAACCTTTTTGCGAATATATTTTCGGGTTTCTTTATCGTATTTTTTTCTGTTCATTAACATCTTTTTGTAGATATTGCTGATGCGTAGGGGAGGGATGTTCCAATCGTTGAGGCTGACCACGAGTTTGTCGTCTATCTTTTCCACAATAAAATCCGGAATAACATAATTGCTGCGGGTGTCAAAATCACCTTCGCCGGGTTTGGGGTTTAGCCTGAGAATTACGTCGATGCTTTTCTGAAGCTCATCTTTGCCTATCTCAAGCGCGTCCATGATTTTTTGATAGCGCTTGTTTTTGAAATCTTCAAAATGATCTTTTATGATTTTATAGGCGATCGTGTCTTGCTCGCCCTTTTCTTCCAACTGAACCAGTAAACATTCCTGAAGCGAGCGGCTGCCAACGCCGGTCGGGTCTAAAAACTGAATTTTCCTGAGAATTTTTTCAACGGTCTTTAAATCCGTTTCAAACATTTTAGCGACGGATTCCAGATTCAGATTGGGGTCCAGATATCCGTCGTCGCGAATATTCCAGATCAAATATTCGCCGATAGAGAGTTCTTTGTTGTTCAGATCTATCATGTGGAGCTGGTCTAAAAGATGCTCCGGAAGGGTGGGTTTATGAATTTCGGGACGTTCGAATTCTTCTTCGTTTTTGTCTTTGGGAATGCGAATTTCGTAAGCGTCTTCATCGTTAATGAAATTTTCGAGATCGTTGTCTGCCTGCGCCTCTTCTAACTCTTTATGATCGTATTCGTCATCCTTATGATTTTGATCCAAAAGCTCCAGCTCTTTGGTGATTTTTTCAGCCTCTTCGTCGTTTGACTCTTCGGGAGCTTCTAACTCTTCATCCTGTTCCTCATCTTCTTCCTCGCCCTCTTCCAGAACAGGATTAATCTCCAGTTCGCTCTTAATTCTTTGTTCCAGACTTAGCAACGGCAATTGCAGCAGGGTTGAAAGCAAAATTTGCTGCGGGGTTAAACGTTGTTCCAGACTCAATTTCATGTTCTGTGAGAGACTGATCATAAATTACATCCCGTTTATTAAATTGGCACGATTCATGTAACAAAGTTATGGAAAACCTAAGATAGTGTCAAGATAGTTTGCTAATATTAATCAATAAACTTTCATTCATTTCCAAACCGGATTGGCGTAGCAATAAATGCATCCGAAGTAACAGGGCTGCCTGCGATAGTCGCCGATATCTACGGAACGCGTGCAGCCGCATTCCTTCCGCGAAGGCGCTTTTGCCACGCTCACAGGTTCCTGCGGGTAGAGGCGGTTCAGTAAATATCCGTCAATGCAATGCGCCTTTTGAATACCGTTTAACCGCAAAAGAAAATCGTTACAACAGGCGAAAAGTTGAAAACCGAATTCGCGGGCAACGGCGTTTAATTCGGAAACCGCTTTAAAAACGATTTCATCTTGCTGATTGATTAATTTGAGATCGGGAAATTTTTGCGACAACCGTTTTTGAAATTTCGAATAGGGTTGGGCAACACTGACGTAGCAGCGGTTTATGCCCAAATTTGAGATCTCTTTTGCCAGATTTGTGAATGCTTTCAGATCATGGTTTGTGCCAATATCGGAACCGCGGCTCCAAAAAACCAGTGGATCATAGCGCCAGATGATTCGATCGGCTGAATAAAACTTAACCAACTGCTCCAGTTGTTTCAATTGTCTTTCCACAGGCATGGGACTCTTTTCGAGAAGCGAAGGGGGCAGAATGGTAAAATGGAAAAAGAGCCGGTAAGCGTCGAAGAATTCACGTTTTTTTAGAAAATGTCCGTAATTACGGGACCAGAACACAATCCAGCTTACGCTTTGAGGCGTTAAATCCACCCGACGCATCGACTGCGGGTAAAAAGGATTGCGCACCTCAACCCAGCCCTGTCGGACGGACTCGATAAACCAATTAAGGTAAAATGCGGGAATATCGGTTCTTCTCGAAGCCGAGATAACGGTTTTCATTTTTAAGCTTTCCTAATCCCGGACGAGCCGGACTCGGAATTTAATTTCCCTCGCGGTGTTTTTTTACCGCAGAGAGCGCGGAGTTTTTGACCGCAGATGACCACAGATTACGCTGATTTCGCAGATTAATTTTTGTTTATTTGTATTTTACGTGCTTTAATAAGAGAAATTGTTTCATATCAACTACAATTTTAAATTTATTTTATTCTTTGTGCTCTTTGTAACTCCTTTGTGAGCTTTGTGGTTAAGAGCACGCAAAATTCTGTTTTTTCATAATATTAGCAAAAGGCAAATAACAAAAATTTTATTTTTTAGAAAATACATCT
>JAJRSN010000408.1 GCA_024278715.1 Calditrichota bacterium | reverse complement strand
TTCATGCCCTTACTTTCGATTATATGCTTGTATCGGTAGTAGTGATGCGGCGACACTTTTAATCGCCGTAACGCGTCTTTGACCTTAACCCCCGATTCGATTAACTGCTGCAACTCGCGCTGGGTTTTCAGAATTATTTCGCTCGGCATCATTTTTTCACGGATTGCCACAACAGTAATATCATCGTTCTGCGGAGCGCCTTCGGTAAATTGTTTCAATTCGCGATTAATGGTTTTAATGAATTCGCTTACGCTTAAATGCGCGTTGCGTCGGATGGTGTCCAAAAAGCGTTCTTCTCTGAACAATTCGCGCTTGCGGTTCATGGCTTCGGTTACGCCGTCGGTGTAAAGCACAAGAATATCGTCTTCGCGCAGGCGGATGGACTCCGTCTTAATGGTTCGGGCAAATAAATTGATATCCGGCAATTGAATGCCGACCGGAAATCCCGAAGGATTTAAATAATAGGTTTGTTTTGTGGAATTTCGATAAAGGATCATGGGATTGTGACCGGCGCTGGCAAAGTGAATTTCGCGGTTTCGGGAATCCAGCACAACATAAAACATGGTGACAAACATGCCGCGTTTCATATCGTCCACAACAAACTCATTGACGCGCGCCAGAACATCGGCGGGATTTTTATTTCCGCGGGCTTCAAGACGCAGCGCCGTACGTATCATGGTCATTATCATGGAACCCGGCACGCCTTTTCCTGAAACGTCCGCCACGCATATTCCCATGGTATCGTCGTCAACATCAACAAAATCGAACAGATCGCCGCCCACCTCTTTGGCTGCTTCGTAGTAAGAGGCAATATCGTAACCTTCGACCTTCGGAAAATCGCTGGGAAGCAGCATCTGCTGAATTTCCTGAGCAACCTGAAGCTCCTTCTGAAGCTTTTCCTGTTCCACAAGGGTTACCTGCGCCTCGCGGAATTTACTGGTCATTTCGTTAAAAGCCTGCGCAATCTCTCCGATCTCGTCGGAAGCGTCAATGTCAATTTCATCCTGATCCACTTTTCCGTGAACAACCTGCCGTACCCAATCCGCGAGATTGTGGAACGGCGCCAGAATTTTGTGGATGAGAAAGAACAACGGGATGTAACCTAAAATAAGCACGATAATAAGGTAAATAAGAAGCCGGATTTTTCTGGCGTTCACCAGCGTTGTTACGGTCTTTTCATTAATCCATACGTGCACTTCGCCCAATTTAAGAGTATTGCCAAGAGTAACGTCAACCGTTAAATCGGTTACTTTTAATGTGTCGTTTACCGAATACAGATGTAAGGTTGAATTTTGGATGGTATCGATTTTAGTGCTGAGATCGGGCTTTAGTTTTTTGAAAGGATAATTGGTTTCAGGACGGCTCCATGCAAGAATGGTGCCGCTTGTGTCGGTTATAAATACTTCGTTAATGAACTGATCGTGATTTTGGCGGACCTTGTAGGCTTTTTCGAACAGAAGCGCCGTGTTTTCCTGAAGAATGTCATCGACAATATTTCCGGCAAGCGCCTCGCCGCTGGACGCCGCAACCGTAAAGATGCTGTCGCGAATATTTTTTTCCGCCTGGTAATAGATGGGAATAAAAATCAATAAAGCAAGAAAGGTAAAAATTAAACTGGCAAAAATTGAATATTTGGTTTTTAGATTAAGGGAGTTCCACTTTTGCAACAGAAAGGGTTCAAGTGTCATTTCGCGGTACTTTGTCAATCGAAGCTCATTGCCGCGTTCTGTAACCGCGTATTGCATGTCATCCATCAGCTTACGCATCATCAAAATGCCGAGTCCGCCCTTTTTTCCGATGCTGATGTATTTTTCCAAATCGGGCGTGTTAGCCTGGCGCGGATCGTAACTTGTTCCTTGATCTATGATAATAATGGTAAGGCTTAATCTGCGAACGATTGCTTTTATGGTGATTTCGCCGTTTTTTATGTCACGATAGCCGTGGCGAATGATATTTGTACATGCTTCGTCAACCACCAATTTAAAAGAGTTGATAATCTTATCGTCAAATTTGTGTCTTTTCCCGATTCGATCGATAAAGTCCCGCACCTGGATTAAATAGCTCATTTGTGCGGGAATGGTGATCTCTTCTTTTCTGACATTTTTAAACATTTACAAATCCAATTTTATTTTCTCTTTTTCAGACGCTCGCGCGCGTTTTCAATAGCCGTTAACACCTTTTTATTATACGGATGATCTTTTAAAATTTCTTCCCATACATTAATGGCTTCCTGATATTTGCCCTTTACAAACATATCGACGCCTTTTAAGAAAAGTTGCTCGCTTCTCGGGTCTAATTCTTCTTTTGCGCTCCTGCTTTCGATGCGCGCTTTTTCGTAATATTGTTTTACCAGTTGATTATCCGGATTTAGCTGCAAGGCTTCTTCAAAAACCTTGAGCGCCAGATCATATTCGCCGACTTCAAAGAAACTGAGACCGCGCTGGATGGTTTCCTGCAATTTAATTCTCTGCCTCAGCGTATCGATCTCTCGTTGCAGCGCCGGATTTTCGCCTCCCAACAGTTGAGCTTCAGCCACAAGACGCAATGCCTCGGAATAATTCCCGTTTCGGAACTCCTGACGGATTTTTGCCACTAAGCGATTTAGCTCTTCGTTCAACCTGCGTTTTGTGGTGCTTATCGCATTAAGAATCGTTTCGTCGTTGGGTGCGCGTTCCAATGCCAGATTAAATTCCATTAAAGCTTGCGTAAACTGATTCTTATTCAAATATAATCGTCCCTTTTCGAAGTGTTCTTGAATAAATTTTCGGTCGCTCTCGGCTCTTTCTTTATCCAAAGCCTCCTTTATGGCTTGAGTCCGTTCGGATTCCATGCGTTTTTGTAACAAAGCGTCCGCGGAGTCGAGCATTACCTTTGCCTTTTGATTAAAGGCATCCTGACTTAAAACCTGCTGAAATTCGACGATTGCATCCAGATATTGTCCCTGTTTAAAAAATTCATTGCCTTTGGCGAGATGTTTTTTGATCATTTTCTGACGGTCAGCTTCGCGCATGGCTGCGATCAGTTTTTCTTCCCGTTCTTTTCGCCGAGCCTCCGCAATTTTGAACAAATCGTCGCGCGTGGGACCGAAATTCAGCGAAACGGAAAAACGATGCACAGACGAAAACACGCTGCTGTAAGGACTTGAAGTAAAGGCGTAATCGATCTGGAAAATGCTGTACTGCAATCCCGCGCCGAAAGTGGGCTGGCTTCCGTCAAATCCCACTCGCAACATGGCTAAATTACGAAAACGATATTCAGTTCCAAAATGAATTTTTATATCCCGTTTTTGAGAGTAGTCAAAATCGAGCAGCATGTTCAAATGGTTTTGCTGTCCTTTCAGAAAAATTCTGCGCAATACGCCCAAGCGAATGCTGAGGGGAAATTCGTCGATCGCATTGCCTTCTTTTACCTGCGGAGCGAATAAATTGCGAACGTTTAATCCGAAAGTCCAGTCTCGCAGCAGAATATTCGTGAAAATCTGCGGACGGTACATAAATCCCATGTCCATTCCCACGCCCGTATCGGTTAGGTTGCCCTGATCGGCGAGACCGTTCCATGCTCTTCTTACCACGCGCACGGTTAATCCCGCGGAAAGGTCCCATGGCAGACGTTTACCGTAGGAAAAAAATCCGTGATATTCTTCCCACGAAAACGTGCCGAGATCGGTATTTAGGTAATCGCGCTGCTTTATGCCGCCAACGCCGATTCGGGCAACGCCCATTCCGAAGGTACCCAAATTTAACGTTGGGAAGGCATAGCCCAGAAAATCGTAATTGGTGCCTTCGAATAACGTGGTATGGAAAAAAGTGGCGCTTTGCTGGTACACATATTCCAGACCCGCGGGATTCCAGAACACCGCGGTGGGATCGTCGGCAAGCGCCGTGAAAGCCCTGCCTAAACTAAAAGCCCGCGCGCCGAATCCCATGCTAAGGTTGCTCTCGGTGCCACCCTGACCCTTTTGCGCCATCAGGTCGGGTGCAAGCCATGCTGCAACGATCAGAATTAAAATCAATCGATTAAATAATTGTTTTGTATTCATCATCTTCTTCACCATCACTTGCTTATTTAATATAGGCAATTTTAGTTATATATCGTTTGGCTGCACCGCCGTCTAAAGGTTTAATATCGATCGTTCCGAGATAAACCCCGTTCAACACACGTTGTCCGTTATCGTTTCTACCGTCCCATTTCACAAGTCGATCGTAGAATCCCCGCCGTAAACCGCTAAATTGCTTTGACCAAACAAGTTCGCCCGTCAGAGTAAATATCCGGATTTCCACGTCGGAATCCTGTTCCAGTAAAAAGGCGATGTTTGTGTAGTCGTATTGGCGACCGAACGGATTTGGATAATTGCCGAACGCCTCTTTCGGATCAGTCGAAACCAGCGTAAAAGATTTGGAAGTTAACTGTTCGCTCTCTTCAAGCTTTTGCCCGGACTCGTCTGCGGTATTCAACGGTTTTTCCGGATCAAAATCATAAACCCGAACCTGCTGCAAATTCGCTCTGAAAACGCGGTTTACTACATTATCCTGAAACTGAGCCACTACAATCAGTTTTTTCTCTTCTCCGGGCTCGAGGTCCGCCGTTTGATCGAACCCCATCCAAAGCGGATTTTGGGTGGAATCGCTGATTTGTACGCTCACGTAAGAAATTGCCGGTTTAGCCATTTTACTCTTTTTCGCGACGGTCTTAAAATCGTCGTAATCCATTACCTGAATGGATTTGAACATTAAAAACAGCGCCCGCGGCGAAAGTAAGTTATTCGGGTCGGGACTTTCGTTTGTGGCGTAAAAACCGATTTTTATTCCGCTTACATGCAGCGGATCGTTAAACTCTTTATTGGAAATCGTAAAACTCATTAGCGGCACATTGGTTTGTCCCTTGGTCAGCGTCGTGTCCGAAATATCCAGCGGTTCTGCTTTGATGGTAATGGTCTTCTGGCGCACGCGCACGGGAATTGCGATATTGCTGAAATCTTTGTCCAGCTCCGCAGGCAGGCTGTCATTAACGTCGATAGGCAATTGGTCGAATTTGAAAATCAGGTTTGCCGTCAGGTTTTGATAAGGCGCCTTTACTTTCCAAGAAAGAACCTGACCCGTGTCGCTAAAAACGCGGGCAAGCGTTGTGCTTCCCATAAGCACAAATCCCTGTTTAATGACGCTGGAATCCAGAACCACGGTTCCCTGACCGCTGATTTTTGCGTACTCGAGATCATTCTGTTTGGCGGCGTAAATCGGACGCAGGCTGATTTCCACTTCCTGTCCCTGAGAAACCAGACCCGTATTGGCTACGGCGATCGGCTGAATGACCGGATTGCTTAACGCCAGCCTTGCTTTTTGCCGGACAATGAGTTTGGCTTCTTTGCTGTCTGTTGTCTGCATTCCGCTGTTTTCATCGGTTCCCACAAGTTGAACCTGAATGGTTTCAACGCCGTTTCCGGAATAATTTACGGGCACCTTAAAATTCCATACCGCCTGATTGTTCTGACTCAACGGAATGGGCTCGGGCGCGGTTCCGAGATGCTCCGACCCGATCTGAATTTTAACAAACGGATTAATGATGTTTTCGGAGATTTGAGCCGCGACGACAAACGGATAATTCTGCCCGGTAGATACGGTATCGGACGGCACCCGAACAATTTTCACCACGGCTTTCTGGCTGATGAAAAGGGACTTGCGGAGTTTTTCGTTTTGAATGAATGCCGGTTTTTCGCTGTATTCGTCCAGCGGCAGCGCGGTAACTTCCACTTCCATTTCGTTATTTGGCAGGCTGTTTAAAGAAAGCGTACGGGTAGAGAAATTTTGACTTTCCATCAGCTCGATTCGTTCTTTCAACGTTTTCTTTTTCGAAAGAGTGCTTACCGTCGTTTTCCCGGGCGAAATATCGGCAACTTTTACCCACCAATAAACGGGCTGATCCGGCGTAAACGTTTTTGAGGAATCCTGTGGTAGCGCATTGCCGTCCTGATCGACAATACTGAAATAGCTTCCGGT
>JAJRSN010000026.1 GCA_024278715.1 Calditrichota bacterium | reverse complement strand
TAATGCAAGTTTAAAAGAGAAGCAACCGTCTCAGAAAAGAGGAGCAGAGCGTCAAAATCGTTTTGGCAAAGATAGTTAAGTGTAGTGTTAATGAATTTCATTTTAACGCCGCACTAACAGCAGTTCAAAAAAACGTTCGTTCTCGGCTTCGCTTCATTTCGATCGCCTGCGGTCATTTTAGCTCATCATCTTAATTTGCGATTAAAAAAAGCGCGCAGCCGATCATTTTATCCGTAAACGAAAGGAAATTCATTCAAATGTTTTTTAATCAAAAAAAGATAGCATTATTGTTAAAGATTTTGTAATTTTTATTCAGATATAAATATTCATATTCAATGGTTCATCTAAGGGTCGAAGAGGATGAAATGAAAAAAGTATTAGTCGTGGGCACAAACAACTCGTGCATTAGTGTGATGATTGCCGCCTTGATGAAACACATCTCGTTTAATCGAATTGATGTGCAAAGCGCAGGCATTCGCCCTAAAAAGGTAAATCCTTACGTAAAAAAAGTTTTAATGGAAATCGGAATCGATATTTCCAAAGAAAAACCAAATTCCATCAATGAGTTTATTCACATCAAATGGGATATAATCATCACAACAACCGACGAAGCTCGCGAAAAAGCAAAAACCATTCTTATCGGAAATACCCGGATTCACAGAGCGTTTGAAGATCCGATGAAAGTAAAAGGTGAAATTGAAAGGATGAATGCTTTTCGTTTGTTAAGAGATGAAATAAATGAATGGCTCAACGAGTTTATTGCTCGCCATCGATTAATCCCTTCTTAATTTTATTTTAGTTTTTTCCTCTTTGGTCGATTAATTTATTTTTAATAAATAAAAGAGGATAACGATTAATTAAGAAACCTATTCCAGTGGAGGGAACCATGATATTTGAAAAACGATTTTTGGGGTTGTTTTTTATTTTGTTTTTTGCTGTTGCGTGGTTTGTGATATTTACTCCTGCTCACTTATTTGCAAATGATTCTTCTAAGGTTATTACCGAACAAAAGATTAACAAAGAAACACACAAATTGGATGCGGAAGAGGCTAAACACGAATTAGGTCGTGAATTGCCCTTATGGACGGTTATCCCGTTTATCGGGATATTGCTCTCCATCGCGGTTTTTCCTTTGGTAGCGCCTCATTTCTGGCATCACCATTTTCCGAAGGTTTCGCTTGCCTGGGCGTTGATCTTTGCCCTCCCGTTTTTAGCGGTTTATAAGCTCATTGCTTTTGAGAGCATCCTTGATATTTATTTAATCGATTATATTCCGTTCATAATCCTGCTATGGGGGCTTTTTACGATTGCGGGAGGGATATATCTTAAAGGGACAATGCGCGGCACCCCTCCGGTCAATCTTTTACTGATCCTTATCGGAACGCTTTTAGCGTCATGGATCGGTACCACCGGAGCGGCAATGGTTATGATTCGTCCCCTGATTCGCGCAAACAAACATCGAAAACACAAGGTTCATTTGGTCGTGTTTTTTATTTTCCTGGTGGCGAATATCGGAGGAAGTTTAACGCCTTTAGGAGATCCGCCGCTATTCCTCGGATTCCTTCACGGGGTCGATTTTTTCTGGACTTTAAATCTTATACCGGAAATGTCGTTTGTCGCCGCCATTTTATTGATCGTTCTTTTCCTGTTCGATTCTTACTATTACCGTCTCGATAAACACGCCATTCCGCCCGCCGAGACAAAAGAACCCATTAAACTTGAAGGAGCTTTTAATTTTGTTTTTTTACTGGGCGTTATACTTGGCGTGATTTTCAGCGGAGTGGTTCAAATAGGAAATATCACCGTTTTAGGTGTGCCAATGACGATACAGAATATCATTCGTGATTTCTGGATTATTTTAATGGGGTTGTTATCGCTAAAATTCACCAAAAAAGAGATTCGCGAAGGCAATGAATTTGACTGGTTCCCCATCAAAGAGGTTGCCTATTTGTTTGCCGGAATTTTTATGACCATCATCCCGGCGCTCGCTATTTTGCAGGCGGGAGAGCACGGCGCCATGGCGGGATTGATTCGCGCGGTTAAAGAACCCTGGCACTATTTCTGGATTACCGGAAGTCTGTCCAGTTTTTTGGATAACGCTCCCACCTATCTCACATTTTTCAATAGCGCTCTCGGGAAATTAGGGCTTACCGAAGATCAGATTCGTGCCGCTTTTGCAGCCGGAACCGCTTCCGCCCAATTTCCGGAATTTATCCGTTATTTAACCGCCATATCCATCGGCGCTGTTTTTATGGGCGCCAATACATATATCGGCAACGCGCCGAACTTTATGGTAAAATCCATTGCCGAAGAAAGCGGCGTGGCAATGCCCAGCTTCTTCGGTTACATGTTTAAGTACTCCATTCCCATTTTGATCCCCGCTTTTATTCTGGTGACTCTGGTCTTTCTCAGATAAAAAAATAATAAACATACAATATGCGTAAAAAGGCGAATCGATTCGGTTCGCCTTTTCTTTTTTCAAAGCGGCAAATCCTTTTAATTTATTTTGGTAAGGAATCAAAAAAAGAAATCGTTTTTTTGGGGCGGTTATTATTCAATCCGCCGAACGATTTTTTATTTGCTTCGTATCATTTTTTTTCAAATACTATCCGCTTTAAAACAAAAGATATTTTCCGGCGGATTTTTAGTTAGTATTTAATGAAAATAAACCTTATATTTGTCGGAAGAGGGGTGTGACGGGTAACAAGTGATGCGTAATGCGTAATGCGTGATGAGTAACAAGTGACGAGTGACAGAGCAACAAAGTGACGAGTGACTGGAGAAGCCGCTTAACGCTTAACGATTAACCCTTAACGAATTCCGTGATGCGTAATGCGTAATGCGTGATGAGTAACAAGTGATGAGTAACAAGTGACGAGTAACAGAGTAAC
>JAJRSN010000407.1 GCA_024278715.1 Calditrichota bacterium | reverse complement strand
GGACGGATCTGGAACTGTTGCGAAATTATACTTTAAACGATCTGTTGCGTATCCGGCGACAGGGAGCCGCAAATGAGCAAGAGTAAAAAGCAGCCGAAGCCTTCATGTTTTATTATCAAAGAAAATATCGCGGCGAATAGCGGGCTGCGGCGTTTTTTCTTCGATTTCATTCACCTGATATTTGTTTCTTAAATTAGTCCACCATTGATCCACGTAAGGCGACACATAGTAACTAAATATAGCCAAGGCAAAGCCGGCGATAATATCCACCACATAATGATGCCTCAAATAAACCGTAGCCATAATCAGACTGATGGCGGGGATTAACAAAATTAAAAAGAGCTTTTTGCTGTACTTAAAAGCGTACATCAAGCTAATTAAAGTTACCGCGGAGTGCAGGCTGGGAAAAGCGGCGCGCGAGGATGACGGATTAATATTGATCAGCCGATTCTGCAAATTAGTGATAAATCCGCCCGTAAAATCGCGGGTGAATTGATTGGCTAAGGTGATTCTCGGCGGAGCCGCCGGAAAGAGAACGTAAAGAATATACCCGATATAAAAACTGAGAATTGTGCCGATCAGAACTGTGCGCATTTCCGCCGGACGCTTTTTTATCATTAAAAACAAAACCACTGTCACGGCGATAAAAAAGTAATTCATATAACTAATGCTGAAATAGTCCGTTAACCAGGGGCGGTAAAACTGTTGTGCCCAGAGAACAGGTTGAACGCCGAAAAGAGCTTGTTCGATGCGAATAAGCGTATCGTGCACGTCGTTAGAATTCACAAAGCCGATGGTATCGTGCAGATTGGTGTAAATGGCGATACAGAACAGAAAAGGCATTATATCGCGAAGCCAGTAGAGATACTTCCACAAAGGGCGGTATTTGACAAAATAATAGAAGGCGATCATTAATGTTAACGTTACGCCAAGGCGGATTAATCCGCCATAGTATTTGCGTGGAATGTGGGCTCCCGCCGCCAAAAAGTAATGGTTTGCTTTTATGGTAATAAGCAATGACGGAATAAAGAATAACAGCGCCAGGAATTCTTCGAGTCGCAGACTGAAGATTTTTTGCAGAATTTTTCGTTTCATACTTCTCTTGTCGTTTTTTTGTTAAAGACAATGAAGATACGGATTTTAAAGTAAATTCTCCAGATAAAATTTGACCGATTTTTGGTTTCGGAAAACAGTCATTAGTTAAGCGTTAATCGGCTTCTCCGGTCATCGTAATGCGTGACGCGTAATGAGTTATCTCCGCAGTTACTTAAAAGTTTAAAATAATTCAAACAAATTATTTTTAAGAGAATAAAAAAACATTTACTTCATTTTACCTTTTTCTGCCTACTACTGCTCTCAGCTCTCTGCATTCTGCTTTCTGCTTTCTGATAATCTTTTACTTTCATCTTCCCCTTCGCTTTTAATACCCGAAAATTAATTCTTCCCCGAGATGTTCGCTAAATATTTTGAATTATCTCCGAAATTTTTTAAACTTTAAGCTTCATATTTATAATGAATTTAGAAGAGAAAAGAGGATCGATTTATGAAATTATCCCGTTTAAAAGCGCCGAACACCTATGTGATTATCTTCGGTTTGATCATTGTTACCGCGATGTTGACCTGGGTACTGCCGGGCGGAGAATATCAGATGGTTGAAAAAGCCGGAAGAAAGGTTGTGGATCCACAGTCTTACAGGGCAATTGAAAGCAATCCTCAGGGAATCGATGCAATTTTAATGGCGCCGTTGAACGGGTTCATCGACGCCGCTCTGATTATCGGGTTTGTGCTTATTGTGGGCGGGGCATTTTCCGTTTTGCAGAAAACCGAGGCTGTGGATGCCGCCATCAAAACATTAGCCGCCGCGCATGAAAAGAGTAAATTGGTGCGGATTGCCACCATCCCGCTTTTTATGACGCTTTTTTCCCTGGCGGGTGCGGTATTCGGGATGAGCGAGGAAGTGATTCCTTTTGTATTGATTTTTATTCCTCTTGCTCTTGCTTTGGGGTACGATTCTGTCACAGGCGTGGCGATTCCTTTTGTGGGGGCGGGAGCCGGTTTTGCCGCCGCTTTCATAAATCCCTTTACCTTAGGCGTTGCGCAGGGAATCGCCGAATTGCCGCCGCTTTCGGGATTCGGATATCGGATGATCTGCTGGGTTTTTACGACTACCGTGGCGATTATTTTTGTCCAAAATTATGCTAATAAAATCAAGAAAGTCCCCAAGAAAAGCATTTCTTATAAAATAGACGAAGAACGGCGCAAGGCTCTGCATTTAAATCAAAAATTCGACAAAATCAGTCTTGACCGGCAACACAAGCTGGTTCTTTTTTTGTTTGCGTTTTCCATGTTTATTCTCGTTTATGGCGTCCTGGTCCATCAGTGGTACATCAAAGAAATTGCCGCCCTGTTTTTTGCCGTTGGTATTGTGGTCGGAATTATGGGCAGACTTTCGGCTACCGAGATAACCGACGCTTTTTTGAGCGGCGCTAAGGATTTGATAGGAACGGCAATGGTGATCGCTTTAGCCAGAGGAATTTTGATTATTGCCCAGGACGGTGAAATTATCGGTACCATCCTGCACGGACTCTCTAACCTGATAAAAGATGTTCATCCCGTTGTAGCGTCTCAAATTATGTTTGGCGTGCAGTCTTTAATTAACTTTTTTGTGCCTTCGGGCAGCGGACAGGCTGCGTTGACCATTCCCGTTATGGCGCCGCTGGCTGACCTCGTCGGAGTGAGCCGTCAAACTGCGGTTTTGGCTTTCCAGTTCGGCGACGGTTTCAGCAACCTGATTATTCCCACATCGGCGGTAACCATGGGCGTTTTGGCTTTAGCGGAAATTCCCTGGGAAAAATGGGCGCGCTGGATTCTTCCTCTGGAAATCTTGTTTTTTGTGCTCAGCCTTTTGTTGTTGATTCCGCCGTTCTTAATCAACTGGCAATAGGAGCTTTTCTGTCAGCGATTAATTTCCTCTTCATTTTTACTAATTCGTTAAGCGTTAAGGGTTAAGCGGCTTCTCCGATCATCGTAATGCGTGACGCGTAATGCGTAATGAGTAATGAGTTATCTCCACAATCGCTTGAAAGTTTAAAGAGGCAATTTAACAGGCAGTGTTGCGCTTCAAGAAAAATGGCATTTTGTTACTCATTACTATTTTTAACATATTGCAACAATCTATTGCTTTGAATTTTTGTCATTTGAATTTGTTTCGTATTTCGGATTTACGACTTTTGATTTATGAATTGCCATAAGCCGACTCGTTACTTTTAACTTTTAGCTTTAATCTTGAAAGGACTTTAATCTTTAATCTTAATTGCAACCTGCAACCTGCAACTTGTAACTTGTCACTATGTCACTATGTCATTGGTCGCTTTAATCTTTAATCTTGAAAGGACTTTAATCTTTTATCTTTCTTCTCCCCCGCAACCATCCGTGCTTTTTTCCCCTTTACTGATAAGCTCGATTTCTTCGTAAGAATACAATCTGCCTCTGCCGATTCCCGGACAGATTTGCACCGTGGCTTCCCATCGTGAACGACTCTTTAAATTTTCAGCCCAGAAAGGAAAAGTACTGCATTGTAAAGGACGAACGGAATAAATGCTGCAAAGGTTGTCTTCTAAAAAAACACAGGAATCATTTTCAGCGTCCGCAAGCGCTAATCGATTGTCTATTTCTCTGGTAAAATATTCAATGAATTCTGATTCGTCACACCCAAGGTAAGCGGCTATTTTTTGAGCTTCTTCGCGCGAAAGATAAACGTAACCGCCGGTCATGCTACAGCAATCGCTGCAATCGGACTGACATTCAAAACGAATTCCGGACTGATGAATTTTTTCCATAAAAGATTTTTAAAACCGTGAATGAGACTAAAGATTTTCGCCCGCTTGAGAAAGATAATCAAAAAAGCTAAATTGTCAAAAATCAGGGGAATCAAATGACGCGCATCATTTTACATGTGGACATGGATGCTTTTTTTGCGGCGGTCGAGCAGAGGGAACACCCCGAGCTGAAAGGCAAGCCGGTTATTGTGGGCGCCGATCCCAAAGGCGGCAGGGGTCGGGGCGTGGTTTCTACCTGCTCGTACGAAGCGCGTAAATTTGGCGTGCACTCGGCAATGCCTATATCGCAGGCGTACCGGCTGTGTCCCCAGGGAATTTATGTCCGTCCCAACGGTAAACTGTATCAGCAGGTTAGCGGGGAGATTTTCGAGATTTTTTACGAATTCACCGATCTGGTGGAACCGGTTTCGATTGACGAGGCGTTTTTGGATGTCACAGGCAGTGTCCGTTTGTTCGGCGACGGCGTTTCCATTGCTAAAAAGATCAAAAAAAGAATTCTGGAAAAAGAGCAGTTGACCTCTTCCATCGGCGTGGCTCCGAATAAATATCTTGCTAAAATTGCTTCCGATCTCGAAAAACCTGACGGACTTGTGGTGGTCGAACCTGATAAAATCGAATCGTTTTTGTGGTCGTTGGACATTTCCAAATTGTGGGGAGCCGGACAAAAGACTCAACAGATTTTGCGCAAGATGGGAATTCAAACCATCGGCGATCTGGCTCGCTTTCCCCGGGACATCCTTAAAAGCAAGCTGGGCTCGGTGGGCGATCACTTTTATAATCTGGCGCACGGACACGACAATCGTCCGGTGATTATCAGAGAAGAAGTTAAATCGGTCAGCAACGAACACACCTTTTCGGAAGACACGGCTGATATTGATGTTTTAAGACAAAAACTGATTTATTTGTGCGAAAAGGTGGGCTACCGTTTGCGCAAAAAACAACTAAAAGGAAGAACGATTCATCTGAAACTGCGATACGAAAATTATTCGACCATAACCCGCAATCTGACTATATGGAAAGCCACGGATCGGACGCGCGAAATTTTTGATATTGTCTGGGATTTGTTTGAGAAAAATTACATGACCGGACGAAAGGTACGGCTGCTTGGGGTGGGGGTAAGCGGTTTTGGCGAAGCGGAAGGAAAACAATTGTCTTTGTTTGACGCCCTTGATGAAAAACACCGCGAATTGGATAAAGTGCACGATATTCTGGTCGATCGCTTTGGTAAACACATAATTCAGCGGGCGGAAAGTTTGAAAAAGCCGGGGAAGAAAAAGGAAGGCTGAGAAATAGGGGGGAACAAAGGTTTCCGCTGGTTAACGGTTAGGTCGTTTACGACCTTAAAAAGCCCCTTTAGGGGCTTGGGAATTCATCCCAAACAATCGAACGCTCAACCTCAAAATAAATTAAACAAAGCGCAGCCCACCCTGCGTAATTCGTGTAATCAGTTTAATCTGCGCTCAAAGATCAAAAGAAAAAAACCTCCGCGTTCTCAGCGACTCTGCGGTAAAAAACTACAGTCGCTCAGAGAATAAATTAAATTTAAAATTGCAATTGAAACAAACCCTACTAATATTAAGCGCTAAAAATCCAAAAGAAAAATTTCAACTCAATCTGCGCAATCAGTTTAATCTGTGGTCTAATCTGCGGTCAATAATCTAAAACCAAAATCCCAGTCCCGTTTGCATCTGCACCATTTGCATCCCGCTCACATTTTCTAGATGCAGCGCCAATGCCGGCCACAATTCGC
>JAJRSN010000406.1 GCA_024278715.1 Calditrichota bacterium | reverse complement strand
AACCGCTTTTAAAAGAGCGTTGAGATTTGTGGTTTCCATCATAACTTCTAATGGTTTATTTCGTTTTAATTTTGTATTTTCCTTTTCGTAACCGCTTTTATGAAAATTCTTCGGAAAGGCGCCGCCGGTGCCCTTTAAGTTCGGAATTTGAGGGAGAAGAATAAAAATGATCCGCATGTATTTACTTGTTTTATTAACGGGCTTTTTGCTTTTTGGCTGTAAAAGCAGCCAAAAGGCAAAGGAAGAAGCGCCGCCGATTCCGGTGAAGCTGGCTCGGGTTTGGTACGACAGCCTGACAATACCCGTCCATTCGGCGGGTCTGCTTTTTGCCGCCGCCGAATCGAAGCTTTCTTTTAAAACAGGCGGCATTCTTAAAACTATTGCCGTTAAAGAAGGCGAAAAAGTGACCAAAGGGCAAATTCTTGCCTGGTTGGATTTAACCGAAATTCAGGCGCGTTACCGGCAGGCATTAAGCGCCTTCCGAAAGGCGGAACGGGATTTTAACCGCGTTAAAAAACTTTATGCGGATAGCGTGGCAACTTTGGAGCAAAAGCAGAACGCCCAAACCGCGTTAGAGGTTGCAAAAGCCGATCTGAATATTGCCAAATTCAATTTGAAGCATTCGGAAATACGCGCGCCTTCCGTCGGCGTTGTGCTGAAAATAATTCCCGAAATCAATGAAATGGTAGCTCCCGGTCAACCCGTCTTTCTCTTTGGCTCCGAAACCGGAAACAAGATTTTAAAAGCGGGCGTTACCGATAAACATATTGCGCGGATACAATTAGGCGATAAAGCGGAAATCGAATTTGACGCCTATCCCGAAAAAAAATTCAAAGCGACCGTTTCCGAAATATCGGGAACAATTGATCCCATGAGCTCAACCTACGAAGTAAAATTGAAGCTGCTACCCGAAAAGACAAAATTGTTTTCTGGATTCGTGGGAAAAGTTACAATTTACCCCTCAAAGCGGGTGAGAGCGGCGTTAATTCCCTATCAGTCTCTGGTAGAAGCGGACGGTGACCGCGGATATGTTTTTATTGTCAAACCGGACAGCTCGGTTAAAAGGGTTAAGGTTTCCCTTCTGCAAACCATGGATCAACGGATTGCCGTTAAGTCGGGTTTGGAAGGGATTGAGCGGGTTGTAGCCGAAGGCGCCGCCTATTTATCGGACGGCTCTAAAGTGATTCCTCGGTAAAAAGCGGAGAAAAAGGTGTGAAGATATCCCGTTTAGCTATCGATAACCACCAGTTTACGGTTGTCATTGTCTTTTTAATGGTGGTTTTCGGATTGGTTTCTTTTTACAGCATGCCCCGCTCCGAAGACCCCATGATCGCACCGCCGGGCACCACCATCACGATAGTTTACCCGGGCGCCAATCCCATGGACATGGAAGAATTGATCGTCAATCCGATCGAAGAAGTTGTTAATGAGCTGGAAGACATCAAGGAGATCAAATCCACGGCAGAGGACGGGTTGGCGGTTATTAATGTTGAATTTCTCTCGGGAAGCGATCCCGACGAAAAATACTCCCAGATTGTCGAAAAGGTCAATTCCATTCGCAAAGACCTTCCGCAGGATCTGGCGGCTTTGCGCATCCTCAAATGGACGATTACCAATGTTTGCATTTTGCAGGCGGCTTTAATTTCCGAAACGGCTCCCTATCGTCAACTGGTAAAAGAAGCCGAAAATTTTAAAGATCTGCTGGAAAAAATCCGCGGGGTAAAGTCGGTTGATATTTTAGCCTATCCCAAGCAGCAGATTCGAATTTCATTGAATCTGGAAAAGACGGCGACCTATCGGATTCCTTTTAGACAGGTTATTCAGGCTATTCAAACTTCGAATATCAACATACCCGGCGGAACGGTTAAGGGCGGTTTGCGGGAATTCACCATTAAAACCAGCGGCTATTACAAATCTGTCGATGACATCAAAAACACCGTTGTTCAAAGCGCCAACGGTAAAATTTTATTCCTTAAAGATATTGCCGACGTTAAAATGGGCTACGATGAGCAGCAATACTTCGCCCGGGTCAACGGACAACGCGCCGTCTTTTTTACGGTGACACAGAAAAAAGGCACCAATATCTATCGGCTAAGGGACAAAATAGAAAAAGTTTTAACCCGGGTGGAAAAACAGCTTTCGCCGGGAATAAGGTTCGCCGTCGTTTTCGATCAAACGCAAAGCGTTCGCCGTCGTTTGAACGGTTTTTTTATTAACCTGCTTCAGGGACTTCTGCTCGTCGGTCTTGTCATCTTTTTAGCGGTGAATATCCGGGCGGCGTTCATCGTAATGCTGGTTATTCCCATTTCGATTTTGGCGGCAACCGGCATGATAGATCTTAGCGGTTACGGGCTGCAGCAGATGACCATCAGCGGATTTGTGATTGCCCTCGGTTTGTTGGTGGATAACGCCATTGTTGTGACCGAAAATATTTCGCGCTTTATGAATCAGGGCTATTCAGCCAAAGAAGCGGCGATTAAAGGCACCGGACAGATCGCCTGGGCAATTATCAGTTCGACCCTTACGACAATTCTTGCTTTTTTCCCCATGATTATGATCGGCAGCATGACCGGCGATTTTATTCGCAGCTTACCCTTAACGGTGATTTTTACCCTGAGTGCCTCTTTGCTTATCTCTCTTACTTTAACGCCTTATGTTTCCAGCCGCTTTTTAAAAACAAGCAAAAAAGACTCGAAGCGTCTGATCCGCCGTTTGCTGGATCGTTTTATTGAAAAAAGATATTCGTCTGTTCTGACGAAATCGGTGCAGCATCCGGTGCGGGTGAGTATTATTGCCCTGATTGTTTTTGCGCTTAGTCTGGGTTTGTTTCCTTTTGTTGGATTGAGCTTTTTTCCCAAAGCCGAAAAACCGCAATTGATGATCGATATAGACACGCCGGTGGGAACATCGTTGGAAGAGACGGATCGGATCGCCGGATTGGTGGAATCGAAATTAAAGACTTATGACGAACCGGCGGTATTTGCCACAAACGTCGGGCACGGAAATCCGCGAATTTATTACAACATGATTCCCAAGAGCGAAAAGAGCAATTTTGCGCAGATTTTTACTCTTTTAAAGAGCTACCGTCCGCAGGAATTCCAAAATTTTGTGCGTAAATTGAGACGTGATTTGAACCTCATTCCCGGAGCTAAAATTAAAGTCAAGGAATTTGTGCAGGGACCGCCGATCGAGGCGCCCATTGCCATCCGCGTTTTGGGAGATAACGTTCAAAAGCTGCGGAAAATCGCCAAAGACGTGGAAGCGACGGTTTTTTCCACAAAGGGCACGGTAAATGTCCACAACCCGTTGGGAACCGTAAAAATAAACGCCACTGTTCTGATCAACAAAGAAAAAGCCGGATTACTGGGCGTGCCGCTGGCGGAAATTAATCGCACCATCCGCGCCAGTATCGCCGGTTTGCCCGTGTCTTCTTTTCGCGATACCGACGGCAAGCAATACGATATTGTGGTGCGATTGCCGGTTGACAAAGATTTTCGCTTTTCCGATTTTGATCGAATTTATGTCAGTTCGTTGACGGGTAATTTAATACCCCTTAACCAAATTGTTAAGGTTAAATTGGAAACCACGCCGCATATTATTTCCCATTATAATCTGCAAAGAAACGTGACGATTACCGCCGATGTGGTGGGCGGCGTTTCGGTGGAACGGGTTACAAAATCCATCCTCAGGCGATTAAAAGATTATCCTTTACCCAAGGGCTATCGATTTGAAACAGGCGGAGAAATCGAAAGCCGCGAAGAATCGTTCGGCAGCATGTACCGGGCGATGGTGGTCGCGCTTATTGCCATCTTTGGCGTGCTGGTATTGCAATTCCGTTCTTATTTGCAGCCGGTAATTGTTTTTAGCGCCATACCTCTGGCTGTGGTCGGTTCGATTTTGGCGCTCCTGATAACCGGCTACAGCTTCTCTTTTTCCGCCTTCGTGGGCTTAACCAGTCTTGCGGGAATTGTGGTGAATAATTCGATTATTCTGGTGGATTACACCAACCAATTAAGAAGGGAAGGCATGACCGTTGACGGAGCTATTATTCGGGCTGCAAAAACGCGTTTTATTCCCATCCTTTTAACCGTCGGCACAACCATCGGAGGTCTTTTGCCGTTAACGTTGCAGGGAGGAACGCTTTGGGCGCCTTTGGGCTGGACAATCATCGGCGGTCTGTTAACCTCGACCTTGCTGACCCTTGTGTTGGTGCCCGCGCTTTACAAAATGTTAAGCGGACGATTGACGCTGGGAGAAAAAGCCGCCGGGTAAAAGCTGAAAAGGTATTCTCCGGCAGGTAACAGTGGATACGGCATCGATTGAAAATTATCGGTTTTGCAGGGACAGATACACGGTCAAGTTACATTCGACGAACTCGTAAGAATTTTATCGGTTCCAAAAAAGGAAAACATCGGTGACAATTAAAGTCGTTTTGAAAACAGGCAGAGAGCATTCGGTTTTGCGCAGACATCCCTGGATTTTTTCCGGAGCGATCTATCGTGTGGAGGGCGACCCTCAGCCGGGGGAAACCGTGGAGGTTTTGTCCGAAAGAGGCGATTTACTGGGCAGAGGGGCTTATTCTCCCCAATCGCAAATAAGGGTAAGGATTTGGTCTTTTGAACGGAATGTGAACATCGACGATGAATTTTTTTACCGGCGTTTAAAACAAGCCTGGCATGTTCGTCAAAATCTCGGCATTCCCGAACGGACAAACAGTTACCGTTTGCTGAGCGCGGAAGCCGACGGTCTTCCGGGGATTATCGCGGATCGTTACGGAGATTATCTGGTTTGTCAGTTTCTCAGCACGGGCGCGGAGTATTGGAAGAAAACGGTTGTACGGCAGTTGGCGGAATTATTTAAGATAAAGGGAATTTACGAGCGGTCAGATGCCGGGGTGCGTAAAAAAGAGGGCTTGCCTTTGGTTAGCGGCGTGCTGCTCGGAGATGAGCCGCCGGATTTGATTGAGATTAGGGAAGAGGACCGCCGGTTTTTGGCGGATATAAGAAACGGTCACAAAACCGGTTTTTATCTGGATCAAAGGGAAAATCGTTCCGTGGTAGCCGAATACGCTAAAGACGCCGAAGTGCTCAATTGTTTTGCCTACACCGGCGGGTTCGGAATTGCCGCGCTCAAAGCGGGCGCTGAAAATGTCGTTAACGTGGAAGCCGTTGCGGGTCTGCTGAATTTGATCGACGAGAACATCCGGCTGAACCGATTGGACGACAAACATTGTGAAAATATCAAAGGCGACGTGTTTCAGGTTTTGCGCCGATTCGGGAAAGAAAACAGAACTTTTGACCTTGTGGTGCTTGATCCGCCCAAGTTTGTGGAATCGCAGAAGCACTTAAAAAAAGCCAGCCGCGGTTACAAAGACATTAACCTTCAGGCTTTAAAGTTAATTCGTCGCGGAGGGTTTTTGTTTACTTTTTCCTGCTCGGGATTGATCGGGACGGAGCTGTTCCGAAAAATTGTGGCGGATGCCGCCGTTGATGCCGGTCGCGAGGTACAAATTCTTCGCTGGCTTACTCAAAGTCCGGATCATCCCGTGGCTTTGCACATCCCCGAGAGTCTTTATTTAAAGGGATTATTATGTCAGGTATGGTGACGGTAATATTTTTTAAAGAAAAGCCGTTTCCTCTGCGACGACGATAAGAGGAAACGGCTTTATTTTTTGCGGGGTCTTAAAAAGTCGGTTTAGGGATGAAAATAAATTCCCATCCAGAAAACTTTTTCCATTCCGTTAAATCCTTTTGAGAAGTTCCAGCTTAAGGCGTAATTTTCCGTAAGATTTTTTTTGACGCCAAGAACCAGATTCGATACCGCTTCTTTTTTTGGCTGCGCTAAAAATTTACTGGAATAGGTTCCGTAGCCGTAGATCATGTTTAAGGTTATTCCTGCCAGATCGTGCGCAAAGGAAGCTTCGAGCCAGTAGTCCGTTCGATTCAGGTTGTCTTTTGTGCTGGTCTGAGAGGGAACGTAATAGAGCGCGATTCCCAGGTCTTTGTAAGAAATATTTCCGAAAAGTTCAATTTCATAATCGGCGTTCGCGTTAAACGATTCAAACAGATCGTAGGAATAGAATGTCGTTCCCGTATTTATCTGCAGATCGCCGAAAGGAATGCTAAGCGCCACAAAGGGGTCTGTTTCAATTTCTTCGCTTCCGCCGAAATTCACGCTGGAAACCCACAAACCGGCGTTAAAATTTTTGTAACTCAGGGTTGCCGTGCCCTGCAGAGCCGGTCCGTTGAATTGTTTTACCCCGCGCCAAACATAAGTGGTAACGCCGCTAAAATCGACGGACGAAGCAATCTGAGAGAACAGTAAACCTGTTAATATTGTCAGCATCATGAATGTTCGTATTATTAATGATTTCATTTTTGTACCCTTCCAAATTATTTAGAATTAAAAGATATCCGAAATTTCCGACGGTAAAGGAATCCGAAGCTTAAACAAAGATAGCTTCCGGATTCCCTGTTTCATTTTAAGATTAGCGGGTGGTGAATATTTGAAAACCGCTGTAGGCTTCCATGCCGTGTTCGCCGATGTCCAGACCGCGCAATTCTTCTTCGGCTGAAACGCGCAATCCGATGGTCTTTTTAATTCCGTAGAATAAAATAATTCCCAGTCCAAAAGCCCAGATAAACGCCACGCCGACTCCCAGAAGCTGCACGCCCAATAATTTCATTCCGCCTCCGTAAAAAACTCCGCCGTCAACGGCAAAAAAGCCGACCAGAATTGTGCCCAGCGCTCCGCAAACGCCGTGAACGCTGACTGCGCCGACAGGGTCGTCAACTTTTAACACTCTGTCGATGAACAGAACGCTTAATACCACTACCACACCGGCGATCAGCCCGATGGCGATCGATCCCAACGGAGTAACCGACGCGCATCCGGCGGTAATAGCCACAAGACCCGCCAGCGCTCCGTTCAGAGTCATCGATCCGTCCGGTTTTTTCTCCGTGATCCAGGCTGTAATCATGGCGCTCAGGGCTCCGGCTGCTGCTGCTAAATTGGTTGTTACCGCTATCCGCCCGATGTTTCCGTCGCCAAAAGTCGTGCTGCCCGGGTTAAAGCCGAACCAACCGAACCACAAAATGAAAACGCCCAGCGCAGCCAGAGCGATGTTGTGTCCGGGAATGGCTTGCGCTTTACCGTCCGGGGCGTATTTGCCGATACGAGGACCTACCATGATGGCTCCCGCTAAAGCCAGCCAGCCTCCGATAGAGTGCACAACCGTTGAGCCGGCAAAATCCACGAAACCCAATTTCTCCAGCCAGCCCGCGCCGTCTAACAAAGAGCCCCACGCCCATGAGCCGAAAACCGGGTAAATAAAGGCGCTGATGAACAAACTGTACGAGAGATAACCGATAAATTTGGTTCGTTCAGCCATGGCTCCCGAAACAATGGTAGCCGCCGTTCCCGCAAAAACAACCTGAAACATAAAAAAGGTCCAAATCCAGTTTCCGTCTAACTGACTCAAACCCAAAAGGGCAAAGTGCGATGTGCCGAATAATCCGTTGCCGGCGCCGAACATTAAACCAAAACCGATCAGAAAAAAGGCAAGCGAACTTATTGAAAAGTCCATTAAATTTTTCATCATAATGTTTACCGTGTTTTTAGCCTGCGTGAAACCGCTTTCAACCATCGCAAATCCAGCCTGCATAAAAAAGACAAGAAAAGCCGCGATACTCGTCCATACAATGTTCAAATTGTTTTGCAATTGCTCGGACATTTGCTCGATGGTTTGTTTCTCCTTAATATCTCCGGCGTAACTTTTATGCGGATAAACCGACAAAGTTAATATCAGCAGTGTAATGATCAATATAAATTTACGCATCTTATTTCTCCTGTTTTGAATTATCCGATTTTCTTATCCAATAGCCGTATGACCGCGTTCGCCGGTGCGAATGCGAATACATTCTTGTAATTGCATGACAAAAATCTTTCCGTCGCCGATTCGACCAGTTCGCGCGCCTTCGATTATTCCTTCAACCGTGGGCTCTACAAACTCTTCGTTTACGGCAATTTCCAGTCGAACTTTTTTTAGTAGGTTCACTTCTATTTGCGCTCCGCGATAGGTTTCCGAATAACCTTTTTGTTCGCCGCAGCCAAGGGCATTGGTGACGGACATCTTGAAAATCTCCCGCCGGTAAAGGGCTTGTTTTACCGCATTTAAACGTTCGGGTTGGATGTAGGCGATGACTAACTTCAAAATAAAACCTCCTTTGTTTTTGTTAACTTTTTACCGCGATGCGTTTTCTTAAGTCAATTAATGTGCCAGAAGATAAGTTTGATGATTAAGGCTTTGAATTTTAATGATATAGGGCAAGCATTGATGAGCGTAAGGATGTCGCGAAAGAGCTACAAATTTGTGGGCGGCGAACGGACGGTTACAATTTTGTAATATTTAAATTTTTTGAAAACCGGAGATTGTCCGCAAAACAGAGATAAAAGGAGAAAAATGCACTTATTTT
>JAJRSN010000405.1 GCA_024278715.1 Calditrichota bacterium | reverse complement strand
TTAATCACGCCGGTAATCACATCCACGCTGGGACGCTGCGTAGCCACAATCAAATGGATTCCCACCGCCCTTGCCATTTGCGCCAGCCGCGCAATGGGAGTTTCGACCTCTTTGGCGGCAACCAGCATCAAATCGGCTAATTCATCGATCACAACAACAATATAAGGCAATTGCCTGAATTTTGATTCCGCGTCTCCGGGCATATTCTGAATTTTTTTATTGTACTCAACAATATTGCGTGCGCCGAGCTTGGAAAGCCACTCGTACCGGCGCTCCATCTCCAAAGTCATGCTGTTGAGTATGCTTACCGAGTTGCTCGGTTTTGTAATCACCACTTCATCCAAATCGGGACGCCAGATGAGATAATGCTCCTGCAAATCCCGATAGATCGAAAGCTCCAGTTTTTTAGGATCAATCAAAACAAATTTAACTTTAGCCGGATTCACCGAATAAATCAACGACATTAAAATGGTGTTAATTCCCACGCTTTTACCGGATCCCGTGGCTCCGGCAATCAGTAAATGGGGCATCTTGGTCAAATCGGCAATGTACGATTCGCCGCTGATTGTTTTTCCCAGAGCAAGCGGAAGCTCGTAATCGCTGCGGGCGAATTTTTCGGATCGAATCAAAGGTTTAAGATGAACGATCTGCGGTTGCCTGTTCGGAATTTCGATACCGACGGCTGCTTTCCCGGGAATGGGCGCGATAATACGAATTCCCCTCGCCTCCATGGACAGCGCCAGATCATTAGCCAGAGAAACAATGGAACTTACCTTTACTCCGGGCGCAGGCTGCAATTCGTAAAGGGTAATTACCGGACCTGCGGTCACGCGAATCACCTTAGCCTTAATACCGAACTCCGCCAATCGCGATTCCAATAGTTCGGCGTTTGTTTTTAATTCTTCGCGGGTAATGCTGGTCTCCACGTCCGGCGGATCCGTTAAAAAATCGGTGGAAGGAAATTCATATTTGGCGATACTTTCTTTTACCAATTTGTCATAATCCAATTCCGCGTCTTTGACCTCTTCCTGAACTTCAAAGTCCATCTCATTATCGACTGGAGCGGAGAGATCGGGCGGCTCTTCTTCGTTTTGAGAGCTGCGGGCTGCGTCCAAGCGGGCTAACAGCGAATCGAGATCGGTTTGAATGCCCTCTTCCGTGGTCTCGGCTTCGGATTGCTGCAACTGTTCCAACAAATCTTTGTCGTCGGGTTCGGACGGAATACTTTCCGAAAGGTCTTCTTTTATTTTTGCCATGGGAAGATGAATTTCGGGCAGGTTTTGCGCGGGCGCCTCACCGGTGATTTCCAAAAGCTGACCGATTTCGGATTCGTCCGCATGAGCGGAAGACGCCTCGCCCGCAAGACCGGCTTTTTTTATTTTAAATTTATCGAATGCAATAATTGTAAAATCCTTTAACGCCGAGGCAAATTTCCGCACAGCTTTACTCAATACTTCCAGAACCGGAGCGACCTCCAGACGGACGCTCAGAATTAACAGGGTTACCGTCAATATGATGAGCAGGGTTATACTGCCGAACGAACCTAAAAAAAGCACAAGTTCCGAAGCGAGCCACCCACCGATTAACCCGCTCGGGTAATACTCGGTAATTTGCCCGCCTGTGCTCAGGGCTTCGGGCATGGCTAAATAAACAGAAAACATTACGCCCCAAACAATTAAAGCGATCGCCGATTTTTTAAAGCCCGGAAAGCTGCGATCCATTATCAATTGAAAAGCGAATATGCTTAAAATAATCGGAAGGATTAACACCGGATAACCCAACGTCCACTGCATCAAATAGTATGCAAGAACGGCGCCCAGCCGCCCAAACCAGTTGTGGATGATGTTTCCCTGACCAATCGCATTTAGCGATACCGGGTCCCGAACATCAAACGAAATGACGGACAACGCCAGAATAAGCGCAACACCTAAAAGCAGAACGCCGTTCGCCTGCCTGCGGTGCTGCTTTGTATTTTTCTTTTTAGTTTTTCTACGAGCCATTTTCCATTTTGAGAAATTTAATAAAAAGTTTAAAATGTAATTTACGGATTCCAGCCTGCAAAAACAAGTTGGCACCCTTTATAAGTTGTTTTATTTTATTAATTTGCCTTCCTTTAAACGGGGAATGATTTCTATCTCGTTTAATCTCGCGCAGTAACCGACATCTTTTTCGAATCCTGTATTTATTAAGGTTTTGGCGTGTGCGCTTGCTTTTATTACGCGCAGAATTTCCGCGGCGTTGTCTTCATCCTGCGGACAAATAAATTTTAAGCTGGCTTTTAGCGACCATTTTGCGCTATCCGAAAGCCGCATCGCCGCCTGTTCTTTTAACATTTTTCTGAGAATCAAAGTCGCGCACAGCGTGTCTTCCAAAGAAAATTGTCCGTTTGTTCCGGCGCAGTAAAAGGCGACATCCTGTTTGCCGTTTGATAAATAACTGGCAACCTGCCGCATATTTAAAAAGGAGCCGATCAGAACCTCGGAGGCGTTTTCAATGCTTTTTAAGGCTTTGGTTCCGTTTGTGGTTGTAAACACGATGGTTTTGCCTTTAACCCGCTCACTGGTAAATTCAAGAGGCGAATTTCCCAGATCAAAGTGTTCGGGCTTTATTGCATCGCGTTCTCCCGCTAAAAGCGCGTCGTCAAAATCAGCCGCGGTTTTTAGAGATTCGCTGACCGACCCGACGGGAATAATCGCCGAGCACCCGTTTGCAAGCGCCGTAACAATGGTTGAGCTTGCCCTCAACACATCGATAACCACGACTATCGAATTTTCAAAATCGATGAAATCGCCCGCCGTGAATCGGATATCTGCTTTTCGCATGAATACTCAATTGATTTGTTGTTGAACAAAAAAAGGGCGCAGCGCCCTTTTAAATTTTTTACCGCCTCGTTGACTCTCATACAAAAGGCGGTTTTATTATTTTAGCGGGAACCCTTTTTCCGCGAATATCGATTTCCAATTCCGTTCCCAATTTGGCAAATTCGGCTGCCACATATCCCATGGCAATCCCCTGATTCAATATCGGAGAAACGGTGCCGCTTGTCACGTGTCCAACTTCCTTTTCGTCTTTAAAAATTTTATAACCGTGACGAGGGAATCCCTGTCCTTCCATGATCATGGCTACCAATTTACGTTTAGGACCTTCTTTTTTTACTTTAAGAATCGCCTCTCTTCCGATAAAATCGCCTTTGTCCAATTTTGTTATCCAGCTCAATCCCGCTTCGATGGGATTTGTGGTTTCATCGATATCGTTACCGTAAAGGCACATCTTCTTTTCCAGACGCAATGAATCTCTTGCTCCCAGACCTACGGGTTCGATATCAAATTCCTTTCCGGCTTCCATTACTTTTTTCCACACATCCACGGCATATTTGTTTTCAAAATAAAGTTCAAAACCCGGCTCGCCCGTATAACCGGTTCGGGAAATGATCATCGGAACCCCGGCTAACTCGTCTTCGACAAACCGATAATATTTTACGGAACCGAGATCGACTTTGGTCAATTTTTGCAGAGTAGATTCTGCTTTTTTCCCCTGAACAGCCAGTTGGGTTATTTCGTCGCTTTTATCGATTACTTCGCACTCGTCAATCTTGTTCTTTAATATCCACTGATAATCTTTATCCTTATTAGCCGCGTTCACAACAAGCATGTAATGTTCTGGAAAGCGATACACCAATAAGTCATCGACAATTCCGCCGTTTTCGTAGCACATTGCCGAATACTGAACCTGACCGACCTCTAATTTTGAGGCGTCGTTGATGGTTATTTTTTGTACCATATCCAAAGCTTTTGCTCCTTTAATGATAATTTCTCCCATGTGGGAAACGTCAAAAACCCCGACCGTTTCCCGCACGCGACGATGTTCGTCGCGGATGCTGTGATATTGGATGGGCATACGAAATCCGGCAAATTCCACCATCCGCGCGCCGAGATTAACATGCACATCGTGCAAGGCAGTTTTTTTAAGATTCATGGTTCATCTCCGTTTGAAATTTTAAAACGTTTTTGTTCCACCAAATCCGGAATACGTTCCAGATGCCTTTGAAAAATCAGCATAGAAACGACTAATATAAGTAATAGTGTATCATCAGTAAAATAAATGTTTTGGGTAAAAAAGACGAATATCGGCAGACCGAAGGTGGCTATCATATTAGCGATAATGTGCTGACGAATGAACAGATAAAAAACAAGGAACAGAACAAGCCAAATTAAAACCAACCGCGGTTCAACAACCAATAAGGCTCCGGCTGACACATTCAAACCTCGTCCGCCTTTAAAGCCGAGCCAAACCGGAAATAGATCTCCCAATAAAACGCCTCCTACGGCGACAATGACAACCGTAAAATCATGAGGATATTGTGTCAATCCGTACCAGACGGGGAGCATTCCCTTAAAAAGGTCAATAAACACGATGCTTAAGGCAAGCAATCTACTCTTTCGGATGCGGTAGGCGTTTAAGGCGCCCACATCTCCGCTGCCCGTTTTTCGCAGGTCTTGTTTATAAAATAATTTTACCACCAAAAATGCGAAGGGAATCGAACCAATTAAATAAGAAATTAAAAAAACAACTGTAAAATGAACGGCGCTCATTTTTTATTTCTCACAAATTTAATTCCGCTTTTAAAAACTTTCCGGTATAAGATTTCGGATGTCTGGCGACCTGCTCGGGCGTTCCTTCGGCAACGATGTATCCTCCGTTTTCACCTCCCTCGGGTCCCAAATCGATAATCCAATCGGCGGTTTTAATCACATCCATGTTATGTTCGATTACAATAACCGTGTTTCCCTTTTCCACCAGCTTATTCAACACGTTAAGCAACATGCTGATATCTTCAAAGTGAAGACCGGTTGTCGGCTCATCCAGAATGTAAAGGGTATTTCCCGTGCCCACTTTACTCAATTCGCTCGAAAGTTTCACGCGCTGGGCTTCACCGCCGGATAACGTTGTCGCCGATTGTCCCAACGTCAAATAGTCCAATCCAATCGCGGCGAGCGTCGCGAGCGGTGCCCGGATTTTCGAGATGTTTCCAAACAGTTCGAGCGACTGTCCAATGGACATTTCCAACACATCGGCAATGGAATTCCCTTTGTATTTCACGGCGAGCGTTTGCAAATTGTATCGCTTTCCGTGGCACGTTTCACACGTCACCCACACATCGGGGAGGAAGTGCATTTCGATTTTT
>JAJRSN010000404.1 GCA_024278715.1 Calditrichota bacterium | reverse complement strand
TGTTCGGCTGAAAATCTGACAAACGGCGTGGTGATCGACGATAACGGATATCCCGTGGAAACACCCTCCTGGATCAGCGTGGGAGAGAATCAAAAGGTTCCGTACAAATGGGGCGGTTTTGAAAGTATTGAGTTATTCCTTAACGGGATCAATATCTTTAAATATGCGGGCGACAAATATACCGATAAATGCTGCGGTACCTCGACGGCAGTTGGGGTGGACTGCTCGGGATTTGTTTCGCGCTGCTGGAATTTGCCCAAACATTATTCAACCGGAATGATGGACGACGCCTTGACACTCCCTTATTTAAACTGGGACGAACTGGAACCGGCTGACGCGGTTCATAAGGTCGGTCATGTTCGTTTAATGGTTAAGCATAACGGCGACGGCAGTTTAACGGTTATGGAGGCTTCGGGCAGAGACTGGCGTGTTTCATACCGCAATTATTATTACACCGATCTCACCAATTACTCGCCCCGTTACTATGTTAATCGTCAAGGCGCTCCGGGTAATATTCCCCAGCCGCGGCTGGATTTGCTTACATGCAATGATCAGACGCTTTTAAACTGGTCTGTCGCAGGACAGGAAAATATTGAAACTTTGCGCCTTTACACTTCGGAAAACGGCACGGACTGGGATGACGGACAAAATTTACCCGATGATACGACCCGTTACGGTCAAACCATCGCAAACGGTCAGGTTTTTTATTACAGAATGAGCAGTATCTCCTCCGACGGCAGTCAAAAAGAAGGTCCTTTTTCGGACGCTTACGGCGCCTACCGCAACGATAAAAAGCAAAAGGTACTGATAGTTGACGGATTCGACCGGACTTCCGCCGCCAACGGAAGCTGGACAAAAATTTACCACAATTTTGCCGTTACCCACGGTCAGGCTCTTTACGCCAACGAAATTCCATTTGAAACCGTAGATAATGACGCCGTCCTCCGTCATGAAGTATATCTTGGCGATTACGGCGCGGTCTTCTGGATTTTAGGCGATGAAAGCACCCATGACGGCACTTTTACCAAAGACGAGCAAGAAATGGTAAAGGAATATTTGCAAAACGGGGGTAAACTTTTTGTAAGCGGCTCCGAAATCGCCTGGGATTTATCATGGAAAGGCACGAGCTACGATCACGATTTCTTAAACCGTTTTTTAAAAGCCGAATACAAAGCGGACGATTCCGGTTCTTACACGGTTTACGGAAAAACAGCCAGCCCTTTTGAAGGTTTGACCCTGCACTTTGACGACGGCACACATGGCGTTTATCCGGTAAACTATCCGGACGCGATTAAAACCGAAAACGGCTCTTCCACAGCCTTAAATTACGCCAACGGAGATATCGCCGCCGTTTATTATGAAGGTCTCTTCCCTGACGGCGATAAAGCCGGGAAATTATTCTACATGGGTTTCCCGTTCGAGACCATTTACAATGAATCGGAACGCAACGCACTGATGCAAAGAATCGTGGAATTCTTTGATCTGAATAATTTGTCTTTGATTGCCGGGGATTTTGTGAATTCGCCCGAAAATTTTATTCTGTTCGGAAATGCGCCGAATCCGTTCAACAGCAGCACCATGATCCGCTTTAAAATTCCCGCGGGCGGAAAGGTCAAATTAAAAGTAATGAATGTCCTGGGACAGTCAGTTTTTTCCGAAACATTTTTTTATTCTTCCGCGGGTTCGCAAAAAATAGTTTTTTCTTCGGATCAAACGGCTTCCGGAGTCTATTTTTACCAGTTGATCTACAAAGGCGGAACGCGGGCGCAAATCAGAAAAGGGAAAATGCTAATTTTAAAATAGAACGATCGATTAGCTCGCCAGAGCGCCGTTCCACCAATCTCCGGTCGCCAATCAGCCCGGATCAATCACCCCGTTTGGAAGAAGAATACAGCACCCTTCCGCCCACAATGGTGTAAAGAACCTTTGTGTTTTTGATTCGATCTGGAGTGACGGTCAATATGTCCCGGCTCAAGACCGTAATGTCGGCTAACTTTCCCGCTTCCAACGAACCCTTCAAATCTTCTTCGAACGCGGCGTAAGCGTTGTTTAAAGTGTAAGCCCGCAATGCCTGATCCGCGCTTAAACTTTGCTCCGGGTAAAAATATTTTCCGTTGTTCATCCGTCTTGTAATTAAGGCGTAAAAATTTGCCATGGGATCAACCGCTTCCACCGGGGCGTCGGTTCCGTTGGTTACCACCGCGCCGCTCTGCCAAAGAGTCTGCCACAAATACCCTTCTTCCCGCGCCCGTTTTTCGCCGATTCGTGCCGGCACCCAAGGACCGTCCGAGGTGCAATGAATTCCCTGCATCGAAGCTATTACACCGAGCTCGGCAAATCTCGGAACGTCCCGCGGATGAATCAACTGAGCGTGTTCGATCCGCCAGCGCAGGTCGGTTTTACCGGGGTTTTCGTTAAACACCCTTTCATAGATATTAAGCGTCTCCCTGTTGGCGCGGTCGCCGATGGCGTGCGTGCAAAGCTGAAATCCGTGTTTTATGGCGATCCGCGCGGTCTCCAGCAGGGTATCCGGAGGAACGACGTTCATTCCCGAGTTTGAGGGCAAATCGTTGTAAGGTTTCAGTAACCAGGCTCCGCGCGAACCCAACGCGCCGTCCATGTAACGTTTAATGGCGCGAACCGTCAAAAAACCGTTGCCGTAACCAATAAGATGATATCGATCGATCTTTTGTTTTAACTGCCGATTGCTAACCGACAGCATCACGTAAAGGCGTATTTTCAATTGTTCACGTTCGGCGAGCGTTTTAAAAAAATCCACGTCTTCATAAGAAGCCCCGGCATCATGGAAACTCGTAATTCCGTTGCGCAAACACTCTTGCATCGCTTTTTGCGCCGCCCGAAGCTTCAAATCTTCCGACCGCGCCGCGCCGCTTTTTTTATACACCTTCCGCACCAGCTCTTCGGCGTTCTCCAGTAAAACGCCCGTGGGTTGCCCCTTTTCATCGCGAATAATCCGTCCTCCCTCGGGATCCGGAGTCGCGGAATTTATTCCCGCTAATTTTAACGCCTTTTGATTTACAAAAACAGCGTGACCGCTAACATGAGTTAAAATCACGGGATTATCGGGTGAGACCCTGCTCAGCTCCTTGTGAACCGGATAGCCTTCAACAAGCTTTTTGGGTTTTGTTTTCCACTTTTCCTGATGCCATCCGCGTCCGATAATCCATTCACCGGGCTTGGCTCTTTGCGCGCGCCGGGCGACGCTGTCAACAATATCCTGCCAACTTTGCGCCCGGGTCAAATCCAAATTCAGCAAAGCCCGCCCAAGTCCTAAAAAATGGGCGTGCCCTTCAATTAAACCTGGAACCGCAAGAGCGTCTTTTAAATCGATGATCTTAGTGCGGTCGCCGGATAATTTTTTTATTGCGGAGTTCGAACCCGTGGCAAGTATCCGATCTCCTTTAACAGCAATGGCTTCGGCAACCGTATTCAGGCTGTCTAATGTAATCACCTTCCCGTTAAAGAGAATTAAATCAGCCTTTTGACCTTTTTCGGATTGACATGAACTCAGCGAAAATACGGAGAACAGCAAAATTCCCGAAAAAATTAATCGAACCATTTTTATTCTCCTCCGCTCAGAACAACATTCCTGTTTTTGGTCACTAAAAAATTTACGCCTGTTTTTCTTTAACTCCAAAAGTCTTTGTCTTTTCCCGCTTTTATGCTTCATTTTATTAGGCATTGGCATCGTTCCAATTTTTACGGGTTCTTGCAATTTATTTTTACAGCAAAAACTGTTTAATAAAAAAGTCGGCTTTTAACGGACTTCCGGTTGCCCGCTTTATCATTTCATTCCAGGGATAGAGTTTTCCCGGTTTAAAGACTTTCTCTTTTAAATACGTCCCCACTTCCGGCTTATTCACAAAACTGACTTTTCGCCAGTCATTGGTCATAATAATCTTTTTACTGATGTAAAAATTCAGTTGAGAAGCAAACAATTCGCCGAGCAGGTAATTGTGATAATAGCACGGAGCAATGGTAAAATGAATTTTAGCAGCCCAGTCCGGTTCATCCCTTCCTTCGGGAGGATTTACCAATTGGTATTTTTTCACCAGCCTCCACCAGAGTTTGTTCAAATTTCGATCCGGATTGGCGTACATGGCTTTTTCGAAATGGTACATTACCAGCGTCCAGCGGGTGAATATCAGTTGTTTGAGCCTCATGTAGCGATACAGCACCGGTTCGATTTTTTGCCGTTCTTCATCGCTTAAATTGAGCATTTTTTGCATCCAGTAAGGATTGCGGCTTAATCGACCGAAGAGCATGGCGACTCCTTCGGTGGTAAAGATGTGCGCCGGTTCTCTCAACAAATAAGGCAATGACGGGTTGTTGTATTTATCATATACCGCGTGTCCCAATTCGTGGAGTATCGTTTCCATCCAGCTTTCATTATTTTTCAGATTACACAAAATGCGTACGTCGCCTTCCTTATCAAAATCTTCGCAAAAGGCGTGGGGATTTTTACCGTCGCGTTCGTACAGGTCGCTCTTTTCAAGAATGCTTTCCACCGGCAAACCGATTCCTGCGTAAAACTTACGAGCCAGTTCTTTTACATCCTGATTTTTGTAATAGTCGTCAATATTTACTTTGTACACCTGAGGCACTTCCTGAAAAAACGGATCGTGATAGTGCCATGGCTTCAAATTCAAAGGATCGGCTTTGTATTTTTTAGCCAGAATCCGATCCAATTCGCGCTTGGATTGGTAGTACGGTTCCAACGAATATTCCGAAAGATCATAAAAAACGGCGTCGATCTGCTTTACATCCTGTTCCGATATTTTTAAAGACAT
>JAJRSN010000403.1 GCA_024278715.1 Calditrichota bacterium | reverse complement strand
TCGCGGGAAAGACGATAAATAAGAACGTTGCGGATGAGTGATTTATCGCTGTACGGTCCGTTAAGAATCCAGTCGTTTTCTTCGGGAAGACCAAGGAGCGGGACATTCAAATTATCGCCGTTTTCATCCTGGGTTTCCAGAGCGTATTGTTTTTTGGGAAACATCTTTGAACTCGATCCGCGAAGCTCGATGGCTATTTTACCGTCATAATTGTTGTAAGGATCATTAATCGAATTTCGGTTACCGGCGCCGTTGTCGATAATTCCCATATCGGCTACTATACGATATTCATCGGGAATAGCCTTTCCGTGGGTGTCGATAACCACAATGGGCAGGTTTGACGATTCGAATTGAACGCTTTGAGCCAAAGAAACGGAAACGACCATTCCGATTAACGGAATTAGGCGATAAATGATTTTTGTTAAATTCAACATGATGATTTTATTTTTTACCTAACCCGGACGAACCGGTAATCCAAAAAACAAGAATTTAATTTTGCTCGCCGCTTTCTTTGCGATTCCGCCGTAATCCCGCATTCTCTGTTTTTCAGCTCACTACAAAGCAATCGATCCGGAAGCAGTTCTCTTTTTTTGTCGCTTTAACTTCAAAAACTCCCGTCCTGTTTCCGGCAATCATTGAACAATCGTCTCAAATCCTCTTTGTTTCATGTCAAAATAAATCATTACCCCCGATAAGATTCCGATCAGTAAAATCACGGTGCCTTTGAGATAATCCGCGAAAAGGATTTCACCCAATCCGAACAAGAAAGAATAAACCAGAACAACGCCTAAAAACCAGTCCAGAAACAGACGACCAAACCCGCTGTCTCCTTTTACTTCGGGCATTAATTTTTGAATATGTTTCCACCCCCATCCTCCGGGATGCGTGCGTCGATAAAAAGATTTTAATTTTTCCGTGGCAACGGGACGCGTTAAATAAGTGACAGCCAGCCAAACGACCGTTGTACCGAACACCGTGGGATACAAAGTAATCGGAGATTGTAATCCCATAACATATCGTGCGAAGGGATAAATCAACAGCGGCGCTATCATCCCGGCTATTTCGGACCAGGCGTTAATGCGCCACCAGAACCATCGCAAAATCAAAACCGCGCCCATTCCCGCACTGGCGTTAATAATAAATTCCCATGCCCCGGAAATAGTGGTTAAAAAATACTTTGTAATCAAAAGCGAGAAGATAGTCATTAAGATAATACCCAGACGGGAGACAAGAACATAATGCCGCTCGTCAGCCTTTTTCTTTATAAACCGGCGGTAAAAATCGTTGATCAGATACGACGTTCCCCAGTTGAGCTGAGAGGCAATGGTTGACATATAAGCGGCTAAAAAGACAGCGATCAAGAGTCCCAACAATCCGGGCGGCAGGTAACGCAGCATAAGTTTCGGGTACATTATTCCGGGATCGACGGTATTCTCGTATTTCTCAAACATCGCTTTAAATTCTGGCGTTTGATAAACGGGGTCTTCCGATTGCAGTAAGGAACGATTGTCAAAAGCCCGTTCAACCTGAGTATAGAGCGCGGGATTTTCCTGTTTTATTATTTCCGTATTTTCGGCGCGGGGTAGAATAATCAAAGCTGCAAGCGCCACAATAATCCAAGGCCAGGGTCTGACGGCATAATGGGCGATTGTGAACCACAAGGTGGCAAACAGGCTGTGTTTTTCGTCTTTGGCGGACATCATGCGCTGGGCGATATATCCTCCGCCGCCGGGATCGGCGCCCGGATACCAGGTTGACCACCATTGCAAACCGATATGTGCAAAAAAGGCTCCCACGGTTAAGGCGAGAGCGCCGCCCGTAATTCCCGTAGCCGAAACCTCGCCTATGCGGGGGAAAAAATTAACAATCTGCGGATTTAATTTTTCTTTTAAGGCAGCCATTCCGCCCACCTGGGGCAATTGCACGACAATTACGGCAAGCACAATGCAGCCCACCATGGCAAAAACAAATTGAAAGCTGTCGGTGCGGGCGGTGCCCAACAAACCGGAAGCCGAGGCATAAACCGCGATAATCGAGGCGGATATGATTACCAGCAAAAACGCGTTAAATTCAGGCAGGACAACGGAAAATATTTTTTCCATCGCTTTATTCACCCAGCCCATAACAATGGCATTCATGAAAAGACCCAGATAAATTGCCCGAAACCCGCGAAGAGCAGCCGCAGCCTTGCCGTCGTAGCGCAGTTCCACAAATTCCACATCGGTCATAATGCCTGCGCGGCGCCACAAACGGGCGAAAAAGAATACCGTAAGCATGCCGCCGATCGCCAAATTCCACCACAACCAGTTTCCGGCTATTCCGTTGCGCGCCACCAGCTCGGTAACTGCCAGGGGCGTGTCTGCGGCAAACGTTGTGGCGACCATGGCTGTGCCGGCTAAATACCAGGGTAAATTGCGACCGGAAAGGAAAAAGTTGCCCGTACTCTCGCCGGCTTTGCGGGTGTAATAAGCGGCAATTCCAAAAATGATCAGGAAAAAAGCTAAAATGACGGTTAAATCTGCCCAGTTAAGATGTTGCATGAAATAGCTCTCCTTGCCTTTTGGTTTATGGAATATTCATCTTCAGACAAAAGACTCTAAACTTTTGAGTCGCGTCAGGCGCAACCTCCGTTTCATCTATTTGCAATAATAACACCGCCGAAAAGGAATTAATTGACATTCCGTTTCCGGCGATGTCGGAATTTTCGGCTTTTATCGATAATCGATATAAATTTAATTTATCGTAAAATAATCAATTTTGACGTTTATTGCACATTTTTGTTTCTATTCTGAAAAAATAAACTCGCTTGGTTTGCCGTTTACTGCGATTATTTAACCGATAAATTTGAAATTGAAAATATTTCAGCTCTGTTTTGCGTTACGGTAAAAAAAGGTTACCAGTATCGGAGAAAATTATGCGCGATGAATTCGGGAAATCGATTACCCGTATGTTTTTAATTTTTTTTACAATAATGAGCATGACAATCAACTTATTTGCCAACACAGCAAGGGAGGATTCGATGCAAACAAATACGGAAAAAGCAACGCTCGGCGGCGGATGCTTTTGGTGTATCGAAGCCATTTACGAACGAGTTAAAGGCGTGATCGATGTAAGTTCGGGCTATGCCGGGGGTGAAATTCCAAATCCTACTTATGAGCAGGTTTGCTCCGGTACAAC
>JAJRSN010000402.1 GCA_024278715.1 Calditrichota bacterium | reverse complement strand
GTTTGAGAAGCAAATTATAAATCGTAAATCCGAAACAAATTCGAATGACCTAATGACAGAAATTCAAAACAAAATTTTATTGATGAGGAACATTGTGAAATTCAGGTACTGTGCGATTTGATTAAAGCCCCCCTTGCCTTCGGCGTTCCCCCCTTTGAAGGGGGGATTAAAAGGGGGGTCTTTAACTCGTAACAAAACAATAAATTACAAGATAAGAAAGTTGTAATGCGTGGTGAGTAACAAAGTAACAAGTAACTCTACAGGCTCCCTTCGACAGGCTCAGGGAGCGGAGAGTGACCAGATACGTCGGAGATGCCGCTTAACGCTTATACGCTTAACCCTTATTAACGAATCCTTGGTTTTCCGGTTTTGGGAAATGTTTTTTAAATGAAACTTTATTTGATTCCCGAAATTGACTAAATTGCAGAAAAACAATAACGGAGAAAAAAATGCGAGAGAAAATAAAATATTGCGAAGAGGCGCTTCCCAAAGTTTCAAGAACGTTTGCGCCTACTATTCGCCGACTGCCTGCGGGCTTACGTCTTCCCGTGGCTGTCGCCTATTTATTGTGCCGCATTGCCGATACTATCGAAGACAGCCCGGATCTTTCTTTGCAGCAAAAAAAGAGGATGTTAACTCTTTACGCGAATATTTTTCGGAAAAAAGAAGCGCTTAATTACGAGAAATTTTTGGACGCCTTAAAAAGTCTTCCGTCAAAAAGCGAAGACGAAAAATTAGCCCATAATCTACCCGTGGTCTTGGATGTGTTCCATTCCTTCAGCCCGTCCATGCAGGGCCATATTGCCCGCTGGGTGGCAGAGATGTCGCTTGGAATGCGTAAATACGCCCAGGCGCGCCAGAAACGCCGTTTCAGCTTTTTGAAATCGATGAAAGAATTGGATGAGTACACTTACTATGTTGCCGGGACAGTCGGATATTTGTTAACCGAATTATTTTACTTTTATTCCTACAAAATCACTCCGGCGGTTAAATCAAAATTAGAACAACTGGCGGAATCTTTCGGCAAAGGATTGCAGATGGTGAACATTATCCGAGATATGGCGGCGGATTTAAGAAGGGGGCAGTCCTATATTCCCGATGAATTGCTGCAAAAATACAAATTGACCCGCGAGACAATCTTTGAAAAAGAAAACGCCGACCGCGCGCAGCAGTTGTTTAACGAGCTGATTCAGGATGCCGTGAAAAATTTGGACAGGGCGCTCGATTACACGCTTTTAATTCCCAAAAAAGAGACCAGAATTCGTCTGTTTTGCATTTTGCCCCTCTTCTGGGCAATGCGGACTCTCGAATTAATTCAGCGCAATACCCTTGCCCTGCTGGGTTCGGAAAAAATAAAAATTTCCAAACGCGTAATTCGCAAAGAATTTTTTCTTGCCCTGATTCATGTGAATTCCAACCGCCTGATGCGCTGGCATTATCAAAAAATACGCAAAGAATTAAACCGGAAATTAATCTATCAGAATTAGCTCCTGATTTGTCTTGCCATGAGCGCCGTTGCCAAATCGGTTTTAGCAAAAGCCGAAATACTGCGTTCCTTGGTTAATCCTGGGGATCCTAGCGTTTTTGATTTTCCGCGCAGTAAGTTAAGCAGTTATGCAGCCTTTTTAATTCGCGTAGAAAAATACCAGGCAAAAGGAATCCGAAATTCCTGTTTTCTTTGTCGTAATTTAAAACACGTCCGGTTTTTAGCAAACGACACATATTTATCGTTCAATATCCCTTGTTTCAGACATACTAATCCAACACGATCCGGTCCTTCGTAAAAATCAAAAAGCGTGAGAGAAAGTTTTTACAAAGCATCATCCATTATGACTTTGTCAATGGTTGCTCTGCTACTGCCTAAAAATTTTTTAATCAAAAAATCTATAATGATTTTAAGGCGATACTGAAAATGTAAAAAAGAGAAGAACTTTTTCATTGCAAGGATACTAATTTAAAAATTGTGTAACCGACTTGGTTGGGAACAGCAAAATTATCTGAATTTTTGTGTTGCAATTGCAAGACCATTTTTAGCTGAAATTCATTGGGTTGACCCATATATCGTTTAAGTTTTTTGACGATATTTTGGGCATGATATAACGTTTTGCAGTAAATTAAAAAAATCATTGGGAAAGACTTTTAGCATGAGGTATCCTCCTAAATAAATTGGCGTTTATTTTTTTTCGGATTCCTAGTGCTATTTATTAGTTATTTTGCTAACTGCGAGGTTTAGGGGTTAAAATGCAACAGCCAATCACAACAAATGGCGCAGCAACCGGATGATTTTCAGCAAGGTTACTAGCTGATGTGCAGATGGTTTTGTTTAAGGACAAGAATAATATCATTCCGCTCAGGAAGATGGCAAAACGACGCCGGCGATTTTAAATGTTGGTGAAGTTGTGTTAAGTTGCAGTAGCAAGAAAGGCAAGCGGAATAGTGTTTGTTACCGATTTGCTCAACGTTAGCACCCATATAGAAAAGGAATACCCCTTTCAAAATATTGTATTAAAGAAAGAAAATAATTATCTTCAAAGAAAAATGTGGTTATCTTGAAAATAAAAGAGAAAATAAATAAATAAATAAAGAGATAGATCAAATGTCGGATACGCTTTTAGCAGAAGTTCAAAAATATTTTAAGAAGATAAAAACTAAGAAGAATAGAAAAGTAAAAATCCGTATTTTATATTTAAAAGGTCAATTCGATAATATCATCATCCGACAAAAGGCATATGAGTAAAAGAGTATTAGTTGATACCAATATTTTAGTTTATGCCATTGACGCAGATTCTAAATTTAATAAAAATAGTGTAGAATTTCTCTTAAACCCTACAATATCATTGTTCACGACCACGAAAGACATTTCAGAATTCTTAGTAGTATTAATCAGGGCGGAATCAATAAAAATAAAAATAACTGAAGCAATAGAGCTCATATTAGATTTAATTTCTACAACTACCGTTTTGTATCCAAATGAGCGTAGTAGTTTAATTTTTTTTTT
>JAJRSN010000401.1 GCA_024278715.1 Calditrichota bacterium | reverse complement strand
CGTTTATTTTAGGAAAAAAGAAGATGGAATCTAAGTACTTTTGCACACTTCGGTGCAAAAGTAAGCTGTCTTCGACAGAACAAATCGACAAAAGATTCTCGATTAAGACCCCGAAAGGGGCTAAGTACTTTTGCACACTTCGGTGCAAAAGTAAGCTGTCTTCGACAGAACAAATCGACAATCCCGGCCGGCCGGGAGTCGATTAAGACCCCGAAAGGGGCTATCTGCCGTTACGATTAGCGCTTTTAAGGAAATCTTAAGAATTCGTTAAGACGATTTTAATTAATAATCGATATATTGTTAGCATGAGAATATTGATAATAGAAGACGAGCCCGGTATAGCCAATTTTATCAAGCAAGGGCTGGAAGAAGAATCTTTTGCCGTGGATGTCGCCTACGATGGCAATACAGGGCTGGAAGCGGCCCTGTCCGGCGACTATGATCTGCTTTTGATAGACTGGATGTTGCCCGGCATAAGCGGCATTGAAGTGTGCCGAACGTTCCGGAAGACAGACGGAGAAACGCCAATTATTTTCTTAACGGCCAAAGATACGGTTCAGGACACGATTTTCGGCTTGCAGGCTGGCGCTAATGATTACATAAAAAAAATGTTCGCTTTTGAAGAGCTGCTGGAGCGGATTCGAGTGCAACTTAGACCCAAATCGGGTGAACACGAAAAGCTTACCTTAAGCGATATCGTTCTTGACTTACAGATGCACCGCGTATTCAAAGGAGACGAAGAGGTCTTTTTAACGCAAAAGGAATTTGCCTTGCTGGAATTTCTTTTACGCAACAAAGGCAAGGTCTGCCGCAGAACGCAGATCATAGAAAGCGTGTGGGATATCCATTTTGAGTACAACACCGGCGTCATCGACGTTTACATCAACGCACTGAGGAAAAAGCTACGCCTGGAGGAACCCGGCCCGCACATCAAAACCATCCGTGGGGTGGGATACATCGCCAAGGAAGCCTAGCCATGACCTTTAAAGACAGAGTCGCTTTTTCCTATCTGATTTCGGCAACCTCGATTATTGCCACGGTATTTGTTATCATTTATTTTATTGTTTCCGCCACCGTGTATTCCAACCTGGATTCCGCTCTGATTTACGAAGCCCGGAAGCATTTGAAAGACGTGATCGTTGAACAAGACCGCCTGTATTTTAATAACCAGGCCATTGTTGCCGAGCGCGAACACAAGGAAGCGGAAGTACTGCCTTTCTTTCTGCAAATTGTGGATCCGTCTGGCAAGGTACTGGAAAGGACCATCAATTTAAAAGAACAATCACTGACGTTCCGGCCGGACGATATTGATGGCGAATGTTTTAACGCCGAACTGAGCGACAAAGCCATCCGGCAAATTCAAATCCCCGTTAAACAAAACGGTAAAATAAAAGGCTACCTTTTAACGGCCGTTTCGCTGGAAGGCGCCATCCTGGTGGTGAACAATTTACGCAATGTGCTCTTAGTTTTGTTCCCGTTAGTGCTGGCTTTGTTGTTTTTTGTGGCGCGCTACCTGGCGGATAAAAACATCAAGCCCATTGTCAATATTATCGAAACCACTAATCGCATTACCAAACACAACTTAAGCGAACGGGTGGAATTGCCCAAAACCCGCGACGAACTGTACACGCTTTCGCGGGCTATTAATGAGTTGCTTGACCGCATGCAAAGCGCTTTTGAACGGGAAAAACAATTCACCAACGACGCCTCGCACGAGCTGCGCACTCCGCTTTCCGTAATCAAAGGCACGCTAGAAGTTTTGGTGCGCAGGCCCCGTAAAGAAGAAGAATACAGAGAAAAAATCAATTACTGCATCTCCGAAATCAATTCCATGTCCGAACGGGTGGATCAGCTTTTGCTGCTGGCCCGCTTCGACAAAGCCAATATTTCTTTACACAAAGAGACGCTTCCCGCCATTTCGCTGATCGACAATGCCATTCACCGCCACCGGAAATTAATCGAAGAGAAGAATATTCACATCGTCATGGAAGACGAATCCAACGTCGAAGTGGTTACCGATCCCTACTATGTGGATATGATCATGGAAAACATCATTTCCAACGCGGTCAAATACTCGCTTCCCGGCGGCACAATGGAAATCCGAACAGGCAAAGAAAACGGCAAGGTAATCATCGAAGTCGTGGATTACGGAGGCGGAATTAAGGAAGAAGACATGGGGTCTGTTTTCAATCCTTTCTTCCGCTCTGATTCGCTGAACCACAAACACATCACCGGAAGCGGACTGGGCCTTTCCATTGTTAAGAAAGCAAGCGAAGTTTTGGGCGTCCAGGTCAAGCTCGAAAACCATCCCGGCAAAGGCCTGAAGGTACAAATTGTTTTTTGAAATCTTTGATTTGTTCCACCGCACGGTCATTTTTCCTCCCCATTTAGCCCTGGCTTTAGGACGCTCTGAAACAACCGGTAATATTTCAATCTTGGTATTGTAGGGTGCACTCCTAAACCGAAGACAAATTGCAGTTGTAAGTTGCGTTTGTTGTTTGGAAAAAAAATCTCCCCCTGCGTTAAGCGTGTCTAAAGCTCAGTATTTTTGCGGGACGGGCGCTCCTATTGACTCCGCCAAAAACAACTCTGCATAAAAGGATATTTTTACCGGCATAGTAAAAAAGAACCTTTTTAAAGTGGGCGCCCCGTATTTTTAAAAATTCCCGTCAATTTTTCCCGACAACACTCAAAGCATCCCTATGAATTGTTCTGTGGGTGATAAGGTAAAACGATACACCTGTTTCGATGCAAAAGCTCGTTCTTTATTTGCGATGCAGGCGTGGAACACGGCTTTGCGATTGATAATTTGCTTCATCGTTTCTCCAATCGAAAAACAAAAAACAGCAACATTCGCAATACCGGCCCTTTAGGATAGCTCCCAACTATTTCGCCTGTTTTTAAGAATATCTTAAGATTTCTTTAAGACAAAACTAAGCGGGGCAGAATATATTGATTTTATTAATTTTCGCGTAATTCAAAAAGGAAATTACAATGATTGAACGAATTGTTAACTATAGTATTGACCACAAACTGATCATTATTCTGGCAACGCTGGCCCTGGTTTTCTTCGGGCTGTACTCCCTGTCGCAAATTCCGATCGGTGCGGTACCGGATGTAACCAACAACCAGGTGCAGGTGATTACCACTTCAAGAAATTTGTCCACCGAAGATGTAGAAAAGTACCTGACCTACCCGGTTGAGTTGGAGATGGCCAATCTGCCCGGCGTCCTGGAGATCCGCTCTATTTCCAAGTTTGGCCTTTCGGTAGTAACCATTGTGTTCGACGACGACATGGGCACCTACCTGCCGCGGCAGCTCATTGCTGAAAAAATCAAAGCCGCACAGGAAAACATCCCCAAAGGGTTCGGCACGCCTTCCATGGGCCCCATCACCACGGGGCTCGGTGAGATTTACCAGTACATTATCGACACCGACGAAGCGCACAAGGACACGTATTCCATTACCGATTTGAGAACCATCCAGGACTGGATCGTGCGCCGCCAGCTTTCCGGCATCAAAGGCGTTGTGGAAGTCAACACCTGGGGCGGCTACCTGAAGCAGTATGAGGTGGCGGTCAACCCGGAACGCATCCGCTCGATGGCGATATCCCTCTCGGAAATTTACACCGCACTGGAAAAGAACAACAGCGTGGCCGGCGGCGGTTATATCGAAAAGACCAACCAGAGCTATTTCATCCGCGGCGAGGGGTTAGCCAGAACCTTAGACGACATCCGCAACATCGTCATTAAAACTGTGAACAGCACGCCCATTTATATTCGCGATGTGGCCAAAGTGGGCTTCGGACACGCCACGCGTTTTGGCGCTATTACCGCAAATGGCGAAGGCGAAAAGGTTTTGGGTCAGGTGATGATGCTCAAGGAGGCCAATTCCAAAGCCACCATCGATCGGGTAAAAGAACGCGTGGCGGAAATACAAAAAAACCTGCCGGAAGGCATCGTCATCAATGGTTTTCTGGATCGCAGCGAATTAATCGGTAGAACTACTTTCACCATCACTGAAAACATTATCCTGGGATTTTTGATCGTCGTTTTTGTTGTCGTTCTGTTGCTGGGGAATCTTCGTTCGGGCCTTGTGGTGGCCTCGGTCATTCCGCTCAGTTTATTATTCGCCCTTTCGCTGATGCACATCTTTGGAGTGGACGCCAACCTGATGAGTCTCGGCGCTATTGACTTCGGAATCATCATTGATGGAGCGGTGATCATTGTGGAATTCATTGCCTTCCGCATCACTGCTGGCCGGAACGATTTAATGAAACTTAAAGGCGAAGCGAGACAGAAACTGCGCGATAAAATTTCGCGCGACAGCACTGTCAAAATGACCAGCTCGGCAGTGTTCGGTCAAATTATTATCATTATCGTGTTCATTCCCATTCTATCATTAACCGGCGTGGAAGGAAAGATGTTCAAACCCATGGCGCTGGTGTTTACTTTTGCCCTGCTTGGCACAATGATTTTGGGTTTTACCTATGTGCCGGTGATCTCCGCGCTTTTTCTGCGCCCGGACGATCCCGAAAAAAACAATATTTCCAAACGATTAATGGCTTTTATCATGAAACTGTATAAACCGTCCATCGGCTGGGCTATGAGAAACAAGAAAAAAGTCATGGCCATTGCCGTGTCCATTTTGATCGTCGCAGCCATTATTTTCTCCAGGATGGGGGCAGAATTTGTGCCCACTCTGGACGAAGGGGATTTCGTGATCCAGCCGGTGCTTAAAACGGGCACCTCCCTGAGCAAAACCATCGAAATCATGACGCGGATGGAAAAAATCTTGACGCAATTTCCCGAAGTAAATAACGTGGTCAGTCGAATCGGCGCCGCAGAAGTGCCAACCGATCCCATGTCCATGGAAGAAACCGACGTAATCATCACGTTAAAGCCAAAGGACGAATGGGTCACGGCCAAAAGCAAGGACGAGTTAGCCGATAAGTTCAAAGAGGCTCTTTCCATCATCCCCGGGATTGATTATGAATTCACCCAGCCCATTGAAATGCGCTTTAACGAGCTGATCACGGGAGTGCGCGCGGACCTGGCCATCAAAATTTTCGGCGAAGACCTGGACATTCTGTATCACAAAGCCAGGGAGATCGAAACCGCTATTCAGAGCGTACCGGGCGCTTCCGATATTACAGTGGAAAAGACAGCCGGGCTGCCCCAAATGAACGTGCGCTACAACCGGCAAAAAATCGCTAAATACGGGCTGAATGTTCAGGATTTGAACGACATCATATCCATGGGTTTTGCCGGCGCCAGAGCCGGCGTCGTCTTTGAAGGCGAAAAACAGTTCGACCTGGTCGTGCGTTTTGACCGGACACATCGCCAGAACATTGACAATCTGAAAAACGCAGCCATCACCCTGCCTGACGGCCGAAATCTTCCGCTCAGCGAATTTGCAGAAATTAAGATCACGAAAAGTCCGGCCAAAATTTCGCGCGACAACACGCGCCGTCGCATCGTGATCGGAGTCAACGTGCGTAACCGCGACCTGGCTTCCGTAGTGGAAGACGTGCAAAAAATCATAGAGAAAAAAATTAAACTTCCGGTCGGCTACTCCATCACCTATGGCGGCCAGTTCGAAAACCTGCAAAACGCTAAAGCACGACTGATGATTGCTGTGCCCGTGGCATTGTTCCTGATTTTTATCATGCTGCACTTTGCTTTCGGTTCTTTTAAAGACGCCTTAATGATTTACAGCGCCATTCCTTTTGCGGCCGTGGGCGGTGTGTTGTTGCTGTATCTGCGCGGCATGCCCTTCAGCATTTCCGCCGGAGTAGGATTCATCGCCCTGTTCGGTATTGCGGTCCTGAACGGCATCGTGCTGATCGAGCATTTTAAGGAATTAAAGGAAGAGGGCATTAAAGATATTCACGAAAGGATCCTTACCGGCGCCAAAAACCGTTTGCGTCCCGTATTGCTAACCGCCAGCGCAGCGGCGCTGGGATTTTTACCCATGGCTATTTCCACGAACGCCGGAGCAGAGGTTCAACGCCCGCTGGCTACCGTAGTTATTGGCGGGTTGATTAGCGCCACATTTTTAACGATGATTGTTTTGCCTGTGCTTTACGCGGTATTGGACGATTTTAAAATCAAAATTCCCGTGTGGAACGGCAAAACCCTTACCCTGTTCACGCTCATGCTGATCGTGACAACTCCCATCTTCGTCAAAGCCCAGAACGCGCCAAATGGCGGCCAATACCTGACCGTTGACCAGGCTATCGCCATCGCTGTTAAAAACAATGCCGGTTTAAACGCCAGACAGCTTACTGTAAAAGAGGCGTCTAGTATGACGGCCTTGAATTTTCCCGGGACCGACTTCTACTATAGTTATGATGAAAACAACATCGCGGAAAACAACCAGGCGCTGGATGTCTGGGGGGTTAACCAGTCCTTCAAATTCCCCACGCTTTATCTGACACAGGGCAGTAAAAACAAAGCAAATGTCAGGGCGCAGCAGCAAAAATATACCCTAAGCGAAACAGCATTGAAACAAGAAGTCTCCAAAGCTTACTACACCATCGTTTATCTGAACAATGTGGAAGCGAAATACCGTTTTCTGGACAGCCTGCTGGCGCACTTCGCCCAGGCCGCCAAAATGCGTTACGAACTGGGGGAAACCAATAATCTGGAGTATTTGACGGCGGTAGCCAAAAAGAAAGAAGTGGAAGTGATGCTGGTGCAAACACAGCAAAAAATAAAGAGCGCCTACGCGCAACTGAACGCCTGGCTGCAAAGCGACAGCGCCTACCTTCTACCGCCCCTAAAATTGCCGCAGATACCCCTTGCTTTTAACGACTCGACCAATCCGGGACTTAATTACTACCGCCAAATGCTCCGAGCGGCGGATTTGGAAGTCAGTTTACAAAAACAAGGCTTTCTGCCCGATATCAATGTGGGCCTGTTTGTGGGCTCCAACAACGGCTCCAACTCCCAGAAATATTATGGATTCCACGTGGGCGTCTCCGTCCCCATTCTCTTTTTCGAACAACGTTCCAAGATGCAGCGCGCCAAAATTCAGCGGCAAATCATCCGCCAAAACTACCTAGATTACAACGCCAGGCTTAAGGCGCACATCCAATCCCTGTTGGCGCTTCTGCAAAGCTACGAAAAATCGGTGGATTATTACCAGACAAGCGGCCGCGCACTGTCACAAGAGCTTTTGCAAAACGCCAACAAAGCTTACAAAAACGGCGAAATCGATTTTCTGCAATACATTCAATTGGTGCGCAATTCCGTTTCGATTGAGATGAATTATTTGAACGATTTGAACCATTACAACCAGACGGTCATGTCGTTAAATTTTTTGGTTTTAAATGAAAAATAAAGGAAAGTAAAATGAAAGTTTTTAAAATTATTGCCATGGTATCGTTATTGGTAGCACTGTTTTCAGCATGCACAACTACCGTAGATCAGAAAGACGCAGAAAACGGGCAATCCGTTTCGCTTGAGAATGAAATCATCCTGACTGCGGAACAGTTTTCCTCGTCGAACATGGAAGTGGGCAAAATTACGCTGCAATATTTCTCGGAGAGAATCCGGGCCACGGGGATGATAGACGTTCCGCCGCAATACAAAGCCGACGTTAGCGTTTATTACGGCGGAACGGTTAAAGATGTGCACTTGCTGGCAGGACAAAACATTAAAAAAGGCGCCGCCCTGTTTACGCTGGAAAATCCCGATTATATACAAATGCAACAGGATTATTTAACCGCCAAAAGTCAATTGAACTACTTGCACGCAGAGTACGAGCGGCAGAAAAAACTATTCCAGGAAAACATCGCCTCGCAAAAAAAATACCTGAGAGCCGAATCCGATTACCTTACCGTTCTTTCTGATTTTAAAGCGATGGGCCAAAAGCTGCGTTTGCTGAATATAATCCCTGAACATCTGGACTACAATACGGTCACCACCTTCACCGAAATCAAGGCGCCCATCAGTGGTTTTATTACAAAGGTCAATATTAGCAAGGGGCGGTATTTGAGTCCCAACGAGGTGGCTGTTTCCATTGTTAACACAGAGCACATGCACCTGGAACTGAACGTGTTTGAAAAAGACATCACCAAAATCAGAAAAGGGCAGTCCATCCGTTTTCGTCTGCCGGACAACGGTTCCGAATATTACGAAGGCCAGGTGTTTCTGGTAGGTCAGGCCGTCTATTCGCCGGAACGGACCATTAATGTCCATGGTCATTTAAAGGACGAAGTCCAAAAGGCGCATTTCGTCCCGGGCATGTATATCGAAGCGGAAATTTTAGTGGACGAAACACCGCACCCGGCGCTCCCCTCAGACGCCGTGGTTAATCTGGAAAATGAAAATTACATTCTGGTCAAAAAATCCTTTGCCAACAATCAATACGGTTTTGTTCGGGAACCGGTCGCCGTTGGTAAAACCAACGACGGTTACACACAAATTCTGAACACAGACAAATTCGGCGCCGCCGAAATCCTGATTAAAGGCGCTTTTAATTTGGTTCAGTAATATTTTCATCCTTCATCTCCGGACGGGAGCTAATGAAAGAAAATTAAAAGTACAGAAGGACAATAAAGAAGGTTGTTCAAGGAATTTATAGACGCGTGAATAAATTCGAGAAGACTGCCGGTTCTCAGGTAGCCGCATTCCGGGTAATCGGAATGCGGCTACCGCAGCAATCTATATTCGCGGATTAATTCACGCCTCTATAATTTCTATCTTGTTGGAGAGAATTATCGTCTACGTATCGCTGT
>JAJRSN010000400.1 GCA_024278715.1 Calditrichota bacterium | reverse complement strand
CTTCAACAGCTTGCCTGAATAATTTTTTATTCTCGTGCAACTTCATTTAATGTTCCACTTTCCGGCGGTTGAACAAACTTTTTCCACACCGTTCATTTTATATTTTGTTATCGGATTTAATGATTTACGCAGAGGCAGGGTTAATTTAACATTACCAAGCTCATCCAAAACAGCTCCAAGTAACGCTCTTGTGGAAGGGGGATATTTAGCGGCGAGACGAACCATTCTTCTTTTCTTTTGTTCCGGTATTTGTTTTATTATTGCAACAATTCTTTTGCAAGCCGATTCAATTGTTGCATCCGGAATTTTTTTGATATAACGAATAGTATCGAGTATTTGCAGAAGAGGAATATTCTCTTTGGTAATGTTGTTTTTTTGTTTAACAAACGAAATTTTATATTGTCCTCGTTTAAAAGAAGAACGGATTTCATTTTTACCGATTTGTATTGTGGCGCTTACTTGCGTTGTAAGTCCCAATCGATTGAAAATGCTGTACCCGGTTAAATAGCCGATTGGTTTACCGTCTTTTTCAAGCAAGTCTTTTACAAATTGATATTGATCGGGCTTAAGTTCCCCGAAAACGGTTTTTTCCGGTTTGTAAAATTTGCCCTTTGCAATTTTCTTTATTTTACCGGCTGCCGCCATCCGGTTTAGCGATTTTATTACGGCTTCCTTTTTGTTCACCTTGTTCACAAAGTCCTTATAGGTGAATACATACCCTTTGGGGAGTCTGTCGATTGTAAACGCTATGTAATCAGTAGTTTTCATCATTTATCCTTTACGCAAAGATAACAAAATGTCCAGTTTATTTTGCAAAAAACTGGACAAATAATTTCAAGTTTCTTGCCCTTAATACTTGAAGCTTATTTACTTGCACAGATAACGGAATGTCCGGTTTATTGTAGGAAAACAGAACAAATATATCTCTGGTCCTGCAATTATTCCGCAACCCACTTTCTGCCTTGCTGTGCGTAGTTGTAAACCAAATTGTAAGTTTCGTTTAATTTTGATTTGAAAATATTTCTGTTATAGCTGTCGGGCAACGTTTTGTCTAGCGTTTCTTCAATACGGCTTAAAACGCGTTCGCGGCTTTTTGAGTTTTTATACCAATCTTGAATTAGAACGCGCGGCTCTTCTTCTTTTAATCTTTTTATAAGTTGTTTTGCCGCAAGTTTTACTTTTTGTTCTTCCGTTTTTGTAAGTTTTTCTTTTTTCAGCAGGTCGTATATTTCCAATTCGTCTTCTGTTAAACCTTCTCTGTAAGCTCTGGTTTCTTCTTCGCTAAGATTTTTAGTGAAGGTTATCATTTCGTTGTAAGCTTCTTCTGTTGATAAGCTTCCGGAATTGTAGGCGTCTATAATTTGTTGGAGTTTTTCGGCAAAGTCGGTTCTTGTAGAATTCTGCTCGAGCATCTTTTCTATTTTCTTATTTAAGAATGCCCTGAGGTCGGCAATCTCAATGTTTTTATACGGATTGTTCTTGAATTCTTTTTTCAGTTTTTCAAAATCGACTTTGCTCAAATCCCACTCTTTGCCTCGCTGAACTATTTTATATTTGATTTTAGGGTCTTTGTCTTTAATCTCATCTTTTTCTGCAACAATGCTTTCGTCAAGCAGATATGAAATTCTTTGCTTGGCGGACTCAATATTTTGCTGATTTATTATAGCATCAATTATGCTTCTTAGATAGTTGGCTACCGGAATTAGCGGGCGTGAATAATCGCCGATAATTTCGGGCTTGCACGCTTGATAGAGAGACGACATTGTATTTTCGTAAACAAAAAACTCTTTTCGCCATTCGTCTTTTTCAAGAATTTTATCGGCAAATTTTTCGAAAGCGGAGATGTTTTTAAATATGTCTTTCCGGTTGATAATTGATGAGAAGTCAAGCTCAAGTTTATTAAAAAATTGCTTTAATTGTTCAACGGATTCATCCAAAAGTTTGAATAGTTCTTCTTTGTTTTTTACCGGTAAAGTTTCATCGTCGCCGCCGAGAGCGTATTCTTTAAGGGCTTTTTTCATATTGCGGAAAACGTTGTAGTAATCTATAATTTCGCCGTTTTGTTTTGATATTCCGTTGATGGTATAAGACGTTACTCTGTTTGCGCGGGCGATAGTTTGCATAAGAGTATGACCTTTCATCGGTTTATCGATATAGAGAGTTGAGAGCGTTGGAACGTCGAAGCCGGTAAGCCACATTGAACAGACAAAAACCAATTGAAGTTTATCTTCGGGGTCTTTGAACCGGTATTCAATATCGTGTCCGTTTTCATCTACGGAGTTTAGTTTTTCGCGATGCGGTTTAATATCAAGTCCTTGCTCGGCAAATTTTTTCTCTTCGTCGGCGTCTTCGCTTATAACTACAGCCATTTCAACCGAACGCATAAAGTCGATTATCGATTGCAGCTTTTCTTTCTGCGATTCGGAATTTGTTCTGCTCTTTTCTCCGACGAGATTTTTTATTTTCTCTTTCCAATATTTCTGTACTTTGTCATACATTTTAACGGCGGTAAATTTATCAACGGAAATAACCATCCCTTTACCGAGATAACCGTGATGCGGAAAGTGTTCCACAATATCTTCGGCAATTTTACCAAGTCTGTCGTCCCGTTTTATTATTTCAAGCTCTTGCGCAAAAGAACGTTCAAGTTTTTCTTGCTGTTTATCCGTCAGATTTTCATCTTCAAGAATTTCATAAAACTCATCGCTTAAATTTTCGTTTTGGTTCAAAACGGAAGGGACGCGTTTTTGATAGAATAGCGGAACGGTTGCGCCTTCGTCCATCGATTGAGAAAAATTATACTCGCTTACATAACCGCCGAAATATTCGTTTGTAATTCTATCTCTGCCGAGAAGAGGCGTTCCGGTAAAAGCAAAATATTGAGCTTTGGGAATTCCGGTTCGCATATTATCGGCAAGGTCTTTGTATTGCGTGCGGTGGGCTTCATCGACGAATACAATAATATCGTCGCGTTCGGAAAGCAAAGGATATTTTTCTCCTTTCGGGTATCTGAATTTATGAATTAACGTAAAAATTATTTTTTTGTTCAATCCCAAAAACTTTCTCAACTCTTCGCTGTTTTTGGGCTGAGCCGCATCCGCTTTTTTTACCGCGCCGGTGTTTAAGAAATTTCTATAAATCTGTCCGTCCAAATCGTTGCGGTCGGTTATAACAAGAAAAGAGAAATTGCCGGTAAATTTCCGCAATATTTTTTTCATCAGAAAAATCATTGAGAAGCTTTTGCCGGAACCTTGCGTATGCCAAAAGACGCCGAGTTTTCCGCGTTTGCCGCTTCTGCTGCGGAAAGAAACAATAGCTTTGTTAACGCCGAGGAACTGATGATTTTGCGCTATTATTTTTTGATTGTCGTTATAGTAAAGTATAAAGTTTTCGATGTAGTCTATCAGTCTGTCTTTGCGCAGCAAGCCGTCGATAATTCTTTCAACGCTTGTGCCTTCGGAATAGATTTTTTGGCGGTTGATTTTTTCTTTTTCATCTTCGGGGCGCAGCCAATTGAAAAAGAATTCCCAGCTTGCCGTAACGCTGCCAACCTTTGTTTCTCGGGCGTTTGAAAGTATGCAGAGCGCGTTGTATTGAAACAGAAGCGGAATATCTTTTTTGTAATCGGTTAAATTATCGTCGTAAGCGTTTTTTAATTGTATGCCGGAATTTTTAAGCTCAATAAAAACAAGGGGAAGACCGTTAATGTAAATTATTATATCGGGTCTGCGGAAGTAATGCTCGCCTTTAATCCATAACTGAGAAACGGCGAGAAAATCGTTATTAAAAGGCGTCGTGAAATCTATTACCGTTAATCTTTTCTGCTCCCGCTCTCCGCTGCGGTTTTCGTATTCAACCGGAACGCCCTCTTTTATTAAATTGTAAACTTCTTTGTTGGCAAGAACCGGCGACATTGAAAAGCGTTTTTCGGTCAGTTTTTCAACCGCCGTTTCTATTGCGTCCGGCGGAACTTCTCTGTTGAACTCAATCAGTTTTTCTTTTAACAGTTGTTTGAAAACAACTTCGGTTTTTTGCTCTCTGCCGGTTTTATCGTTTAAGTCGTCGGCGTCTTTTGTAAAGCAATTAAGAACGCCGTAATTGTGTTTTTCTTTCAACCTATTGAGAATGGCTTTTTCTATTTGGTCTTCCGTTATAAAATTAGGCATTTTCGTTTTCCATTGATGGCGGAAATTTTATGTTTAAATTTTCTACAGATAGTTTACCGCTTAATAAGCGCGGGAGGAGTAAATTTCTTGATAATTCCAAATTTTTGTTTACTTCAAAAATAGAATTTAATTGCGCCCTTATTCCCCTTATAATATTATTAAAATTATTTAATAGAAATTCATTTGGAATTAGAATACTAACTTTTTTAAGATTTTCAATTGTGTAAGCTGGTTGCGAAGCACCAATCACTTTCTGAAATAATGCCGCCTGTCCACTTTCTGAATTAATCCATTGATATAGATAAAACTTTAAAATAGGCTCTATGTTTTTTAGCCAAATCAAATTTCCATCTTTGAAATAAAACTTGTCATTCATTTTTACTTGATAGGATACTCCAAGTGTCCCAACGGAAGTTATTAAAATATCCCCTTCTTTAGGCACTCCAAAATTTTGCATTATTGCGTTATACTTCTGTTCTGAGATATAGAGGTCGGTTGATATAGCTTTATGATTATGTAATTCGATAATTTCTTTTGACCTATAAAATGGAATCCCATTTTCAACATATTCATTTGCATAAATTCTTTTACTCGAAGTAATATCGGCAATATCATTTAACTGTTTCACTTCCCACCTTTCGGGGATTCCTTTAATAAACTTTGTACTTTTATAACCCGGGAAGCGCATACGGACGAACCACTCCTTGTAAATTTGTTCGGCCATATTTTCGAGAATTGCAATCCGTTTGTTGTTGTTTTCAATCAGGTCGTCGTAAGCGGAAAGTATTGCCGCAATTTTGCGCTGGGTTGGGAGCGGAGGAGCATTAAATTTAAATTTATAAATTTTTGATGGAGATGTATGTTTAACTGTTGCGCCAGTAGAAGTATTTGCACAGCGATTCGGGAGCAAATACTTGTAACATTATAAACCGTTGAAACGGTTTTGGAATATGTTAAGTTATTTCTAACCAACGACTTAAGTCGTTGGTTAATGGAAAAAGGACATGAGCATAACCAGTTTACTGGTTTTTAT
>JAJRSN010000025.1 GCA_024278715.1 Calditrichota bacterium | reverse complement strand
TCGGAAAATAAACTCCCTCCGATTGATCTTTTGTTTTTTTTCGGGCATCACCATTCCTCCTTATTTTATGGATGGCTTTTTGAATAAGCTTAACTTCAATTTTTTAATATGGATTTTTTAAAATTGAATTTCATCGACAAAGCCTGTCCGTAACGGGCGCAAATCGTTGCGCATTCTCCGCAGTTGTAACAAAAAGGGTACAGATTTTTTTGTTTGGGATCGAGATAAAGGGGACAGCTTTTTTGACAGGGAGAATTTTCAAAATCGCACAGGCATCTCGTTTCTTCAAATTGCACTTTAAGACCGAAGGGCGCGTGAAAACGCTGTAACATGGCTCCCACGGGACAAATTAACCGGCACCAGGCTCGTCTGAGAATGAGCAAATCAATCAATAAGACCGCAAGGATGATCAAAGATTCGAGTCCCACCGCTTTGAACAAAATTAAATCTCCTAAAAAAACGCTTATCTGACCCGGCATGGAAAAAAAGTAGATCAGCGGAAAAGCGGCAATCACCACTAATACAAGCCAACTCAGGAAAATAAGCCAGTAATATTTAGGTTTCGGATTGGGAATTACTTTAATCGTCTTTTCCTTCTTTCGAATTACTTTCTGAAGAAGTTCTGCGATCAAATTATAAGGACAGATAAAACTACAAAAAGTTTTGCCCGTAAAAAAAGCGATCAGCGCCGGAATCAAAATTCCCATGATCATGGCGGCTGTTAATCCGAAATTAATCAATAAATTCTGCAAAATAAAGACTGGATCCATAAATTCCGCTTTCCAGATACCAAGGCTGAAATAATTCCCCCGAATCAGATAAATTTTATTTAAATAAAGTACCGGAATCAGCACTAAAAAACTTAACGAAGCCCATTGAAACCAGCGTCGTTTTCTGATTAAAATATTTATCAAATTGTTTTTTAAATCAGCGCTCATCCGCTCGCCTTCCGATTACAACAATTGAAGGCTCTTCGTTGGGACAAACATTTTCGCATATTCCGCAGCCAACGCATTTATCTTCCACCACCTCGGGATAAATTTCATCACGTAAAATGATAGCTTCTCTGTAAAAGGGGCATCGTTCGTAACAGGCGCGGCACAAAATTCCCCGATACGGAAGACATGTCTCGTTATTTATTTGGGCAATACCCATCCGCACTTCTTCTTTTTCACGAATGGGTTTCAGGGCGCCTGTCGGACATTCCGCCGGACATTTCATACACAGGTAACACGGAATTTCTCTGGGAACAATTACCGGCGTGCCCGTTTGTTTGTCTATCCGGCTTTTTATCACTTTGATTGACCGGTACGGACAAATCTCAACACACCTTCTGCAGCGTATGCAGCGTTTTAAGAACTCCGCTTCTTTTACCGCGCCCGGCGGACGTAAAGCCGGCTTTAAGTTACTCAGTATTCGGAGAATTGCCCTGAACCTCTTCGTTTACAGGTTTCCTATTGTCAAAAACTTCGTCTTCAAAATTGATATAAGCCGGATAAATTCCTAAAATCGCTTCATTGGATTTCTGAAGCCAATCAATAAGTTCTTCCAACTGCCTGGTGCTGTCGGTTTCAATTACGGCTACAATGTAATTATCCTGATGAATACCATAAGTGGTTATCAGTTCATGGGCGCTTAATCGATTATACACCGTTTGAATTTCACGCTCATCGGTCATTACTACAATACCGGCTATGGGCATCTTAACCTCCCGTTTGTGGATATGAGACAAAAATTGCCGCTTCTTCCGCGGGACAAACATATTCGCAAATTCCGCAGCCCTTGCATCTTTCGGACACCACAACCGGACGACCGAATTCATCAACCGACAGCGCTTTGTCCGTTTCCGGGCAATTAGTCACACAGGAACGACAAAAATTACCGTTAAAAGCAAGACAGCGATGAATATCAATTTGAGCAACGCCGTTTAACTTATCCGCATGTTGCAAAGTTAATACATTGGCGGAGCATTGACTGACACATGGAAAATCGCTGCACAAATAACAGGGAGTCTCTCGCGGAACGATGATCGGTTTTCCCCAAAAAGGACTTTGCCGTTCTCTGCAAATTTGCAACGCAAGATGAGGACACGCCGCAACGCACTCATAACATTCCGTGCAACCGGCTAAATACAACGCTTCGGACTCCGCGCCCGGGGGAAGGAGCGTAAATTTGCCGTTGCCAAAAGTCGGCTCCATCAGCTCTTTGAAAAAAGAGAAAAATCCGCGAATAAACGCTTCTCTGCTGACCGATTGTTCAACGCTCATAATTGACATTCACAAATTTTTAATTCCGTAAACTTTTAAAATTTCCCGCTTCCTTAAATGAAGGAAGCGGGAGTTAATTGATCTTTCAGGCTTTTTTTATTCTTGCCGCGCAAACTTTGTATTCGGGCTCTTTTGAACCGGGATCAAAGGCGTCGATAGTTAGAAGATTGATCATCCACTCTTCCCAGTGCCAGGGGACAAATAATGTGCCCGGCTCGGGACGATCGATTACCCTTGCTTCGATTTTCAATGAACCGCGGCGTGTTTCGATGACAACCTGATCTTTATTGGAAATTTTAAGTCTTTTCGCGTCTTCGGGGTGAATTTCCACGTAGGCTTTGGGCACAGCCCTGTTGAGTTAGGGTACCGCGCCGGTCATTGTTGCCGTGTGCCAGTGTTCAAGAACGCGACCCGTTGTCAAAGCAAACGGATAGTCTTCATCAGTGGGTTCTTCGGGACCCTTGTCCGGACGAGCCCAGACCACCGCTTTACCTTCGGGCTTGCCGTAAAAGTATATCCAGCGACCCTTCTTTTTTTCCTGGGGTAATTCGTCAAAAAGAGGATCGCCCTTCACGTAACGTTTGTAAGTTCCGGGATGGTCTTCGGATGGCACGGGCCAGCGCAAGCCGCGCACTTTTTTGAGCCTTCTGTAAGTCGCTCCGCTAAGATCCATATCTTTGCCTTTGGTCAGGCTTAAGTATTCATTCCAGATATCCTCGGCAGTTTTGTACTTTTCAAATTCTTTTTTAAAGCCCATTCTTATTGCCAGGTCTCTTAAAATAAAGGCGTCCCAGCGCGCCTCTCCGAGGGGTTCGATAATTTGCGGCATGTACTGCGATCTTCTTTCGGTGCAGCCGTAAACGCCTTCTTTTTCCGTCCAGAACGCCGCAGGCAAAACAACGTCGGCATATTTTGTGGTGGCGGTGGGAAAAAACGATTCCGAAACCACCACGAACTGTTCTTTTAATCCCTTCCGGTATTTACCGGCGTTTGGCAGTGACTGCGCGGGGTTGGTGCATAAGATGAAGATGCCTTTGATTTCTCCCTTGTTCAGGGCTTCGAACATGGCAATGGTGTGTTTGCCGGGTTTCGGTTGGATATTAGAAACCGGCACGCCCCATACTTTTGCCACTTCTTCTCTGTGTTTGGGATTTTTAACCGAGCGGTGGGCTGGCAACAGATGGCATAATCCGCCGCCTTCGCGAACGCCGCCGCAGGCGTTCGGTTGTCCGGTTAAAGAAAACGAATCGCTACCTGGTTTTCCGATTTTTCCGGTTAAAAGATGCAAATTAGTGATCAGATTATTTGCCCACACGCCGCGCGTGCGTTGATTTATTCCCATTGTCCACATACTCATGGCGGTTTTCGCCCGACCAAACATTCGAGCCGCGGCGACAATATCTTCAGCCGGAACACCGCTGTCGTTAGCCGCATATTCCGGAGTGTACTTTTCGAGAAATTGTTTGTATTCCTCAAAGGTCAAATCTTTTTTGTTGTCTTTAAAAACAACATTTTCTTTGATGAACTGTTCGTCCGCATATCCTTCTTTGATAATTATCCGAGCCATGGCGTGCAGAATGGCAAGATCGTAACCGGGTTTGGGAAACAGGTGTAAATCGGTGATCTGATCCGTAGGCGTTTTACGCGGATCGATGATCAGAATTTTTACATTGGGATTCTGATGTTTGCGGCGTATAATTCTC
>JAJRSN010000399.1 GCA_024278715.1 Calditrichota bacterium | reverse complement strand
CAGCGCAGGCGTCGTCGATGATTAAAAGTTTATTGTGCGCCATTTTCAAGGCAAATTTCGGCTTGAAAAGATGCAACGGAAAATCGGCGACCCGAATAGAATTATTCGTTTTCAAATCCCGATAAAACGTTTTGTAAGATACCGCCCGGGTTTTAAGTCCCACGGAGTGCAATAAACTCATAATTTTCCGGTAAGCTTCGAGACTCGACGGCGGATGGTAGAGGAGTCTGACTCTAATCCCTTCCGCGGCTTTATTGCGCAGGAGACGGATAACCTTTTCTCCGATCTTTCCTTCCAGAAGGTACATCTCCAGATCAATAGACCGTTCCGCCGATGAAAGAGCCTGATAAACAAAGGGGAATATCTCCTTTGCGTCAACGAGTATTTTTACTTTGTTCGGCGAGAGAGCGGTGTTATAAAATGCGTTTGTTTTTGTCTCTTTTTGTCCTTTCAGGGTCAATACCTTCTCCTGTGCTTTGTTCGATTCATTAAAATCATATTCAATTTTTCTCAAACCTTGTTTGTACTCGTTCAGCATTCGTTTGTAGAAACTATGATAGCCGAGATTGGCAAGACCGGATAACAAAAGTATGGTTTGCGAATGTGCCAGACGGGTAAAAATGGATTTGTAGGAAAAAAAATTTTTATTGAACTCAAGAAATCCTTCGTACAATTCTTCGGGACTCATCAGTTTGGGTTTAAAGACTACGTGGAAATAATCATAATGTTCCCAGTTGTGATCAAATATTCTGCCGTTCATTAACATGCGTCTGTAAAGAGGCGTTCCCGGAAGAGGCGTAAGAATGGCGGGCGTCATGCAGTCGAGGTCGATTTTGATTGCCATCTTTAGGGTGCGGTCAAAAACGGATGGATCGTCATGATCAAAACCAAAAACAAAGGCGCCGGTTAAACCGATTCCGTGATCATGCAGCTTCTTGATCATCTCTTTATATTTTTCGACATGATTGTGAAATTTATCCGACTCTTTAAGGCTGGTTGAATTAATCGATTCCATACCGATAAAAAGAGCCGTGCATCCGGATTTTTCCAGAAGTTTCAACATCTCGTCATCGTTGGCGATGTTTACCGAAGCTGCGGTCGCCCATTTTTTACCGAGCGGAGTAATGGCGCGCAGCAATTCTTTTGTGTATCGTGGGTTGCCGGCAAAATTATCGTCCCAGAAAATTAAGAGCTTTTTGTCGAGCGGGCTGCCTTCCATATTTTGAATATCCTCAACCACGTCTTTTACGGGGCGGAATCTTTGCCTGTATTTGTTGAAGGCGTTGACAAAACAAAAATTGCAATGAAAAGGACATCCTTTTGAGGCAAGCGTCGAGTTTTTAAAAGTGAATTCACGGGGAATCAAATCCAGGCGGGGACGGGGAAATCTTTCCATATTAAATAAACAAGGCGCACGATACAGTTTTTGAAGCCTGCCGTTTTGAAAATCGTTCAGAAGAATTTTCCAGACATCTTCCGCTTCGCCTACGACCACGGAATCCGCGTGTTCGAGGGCTTCTTTAGGTCTTACCGAGGCGTGAGGACCGCCCATTACAACCGCGGAGCCTTTTGCCCGGAATTTATCCGCGATTTCATAAGCGTGATTGGCAAAGGCGGTGACATAGGTGATTCCGACCAAATCATAATCCCGATTAAACGGAACGGGTCGAACCCGTTCTTCTATTATTTCGATGTCCCAGTCTTCGGGAGTCAAGGCACCCAAAACGGGAAAAGTCAGGGGAGGCAGCAAGAAGATGCGTTCTCCTTTGCTTTCCCTGTCCAAATCCAAAGCGGGCGCAATAAAACCGATTTTCATTTCAAACTCCGCTTTTTTACCGGGTTTTAAGCATGTCGTTTGATTCTTACATTCGAATTGCCCAAACTTAATCGTGTGAATTCCCTGAATGTTTGCGGTAAATTGCTCAATAGAGTCGATGTTTCCAGATAGCAGGGAAGAAAACACGATGCGGCGCAACGAAAGCCTGTTCCTTCGTTTTTGATTGCCTGTTGAAACGCTTCATCCCATGAATTAAAATTTAGCAGATTTAATCGAACTTTCCGGATCGAAGGGCAGGGGGCAATTAATTCGCCGTTGGGATAAATTCTCGGCGTCAAATAAGGATAACAATTAAAAGGTTCGAATGTTTTAATGTGATTCAGAAATTGCACGGTGTCCATTAAAGTAGGATCGTTCTGTTTCCATGTCAGCATTCTGTTAACCAGAGATCGATATTTCCGATTATCGATCAGAGCGGGGATCGGATGACCGGCTTTCAATTGCGGACATACAGTCAGGCGAACGCCGATGTCCCGCGCGTATTCGTAAAGCGGCGGAATGTCGTCGATAGTGTGCGGCGTGATTACTGCGTTTAAATTAATTCTGAAATCCTTTTTTATTTGTTGTTCGGCATAAAATTCAATGATTGTTTTGATCTCTTTTGCCGAGCCGTTTTTATTAGAACCAAAGATTTTGTCCTGTTTGGTTTCGTCAAGCGTATCCAGACTGATCTGCAGAAAATCGATGAATTTTAAAACTTCTTCTTTTTGCGGCAGGAGGAGAGCGTTTGTAAATAAGCTGATCGGTTTAAATCCGGCTGATTTGGCTATCCGAAGGAGTTCGACAATATCATCGCGCAGCAGTGGTTCGCCGCCGGAAAAGGCAATTGACGGCGCGCCCTTTCGAACCAATTTTAAGATTTTGATAGCCTGTTCGGTGTTTACTTCGGGATAACCGGCTACGTCAAGGTTTTCTTCTCTTACACAATAGGCGCAGTGCAAATTACAGCGAAAGGTAACAAAGTAAGCTAACAGTAAAGGAGCGACCGGTTTTTCGGGGTAATAATGCGTAATAAAGTAATCTTTTAAAAATCGTGCGATTAAAGAAAAACTAAGTTTCATAATTTCAAGTCAGTCATAATATTCTTGTGTAAAGAATAACTGCTAAACGCGCAGAGAATAACCTTAATATAATCAGCGACATCGGGTTGCGGTAAAGAATAACCGCAAAGCGCACAAAGAAGTCACAAAGAGCACAGAGAATAAAATAAATATAAAACTGAGACTAAAACAAATTCCCCAATTTTAAGCATTAAAAATCAAAAACACCTCAACTTTATCTGTGTAACCAGCTTAATCTGCGGTCAAATCTGTGGTCAATAATAACCGCAAAGTACGCAGAGAATAAATTAAATTTAAAACTGCAGCTCAACCAAATTCTCCTAATTCTAAGCGCTAAAAATCAAAAACACATCAATCT
>JAJRSN010000398.1 GCA_024278715.1 Calditrichota bacterium | reverse complement strand
TCCTTTCAAAATTATTTTTTGTTAATTTATGATATTAAAACTGAAATCCTTGCTTTTTTTTGCTGAATCTTTTAAGCATCAGGCGACTTCTCCGGTCATCGTAATGCGTAATGCGTAATGCGTAATGCGTAATGCGTAATGCGTATAAATGATTATCGACATTTAATCAAATGTCACTAAAAAAGCTAAAATTCTAACTTTTATATTTAATTTCGGATTTACGATTTTCCTCCTAAATCTACTTTGTTACTTTGTCACTTTGTCACTCTGTCACTTTATGATATTCAAAATTATTGTCTTCCGTAATAAGGCGCGCCTTCTTTCAGCAGATTAATGCGTATAATTCTTTTCTTAGCCCCATCCACGCTTCTTCTGTTGACATAGAGATAATTTCCGTTTCCCCAAACCATGACCGACGCGGGAGGTTCGAGCACACCGGGATACAGAGGCTCAAAGCTGCCGTCGGGATGTAAAACAATAATCGTTTCCGCTCCGTCCGTTCCCAGAAGTATGTCACCGTCTTTGGCAATTGCCATTGACAGCAAATTGTAATCCGGAAAATGTTTTCTCCAGTCAAACACCAGCTCCGCTTCTCCGAGGTCTCCTTCCGCCGAAAGGATGGGGTTTCTCCACAAACCTTCCTGGACGCGGGTGGAATCGCTGCCTGTGTAACTACCTATTAAGTAAACATAATCGTTGAAAACTCTGACTCCGCGAAACGATATTTTATCGTAATTAGCCACAACCGCCGCCGATTTATCGGGTTTTATTCTGAAAACTTTTGAAGAAATTCCCGCCAGATAGATATTGAAGTTCTGATCAAAATCCAGATCGTAAACGCCGCCGGGCAGTACTTTATAAATCGCGTCGGTCCCTCCTTGCGGAGCAACCTTTAAAACGGCGGTTAAAAGATTAACATAGTATAAGCTTCCGTCCGGACCCATTCGCATGCCCGAAGCTTTATCTAACAACGTAGAAGCAAAATCGCTGCGTTCTCCGGCGGTGTTCACTTTAACTATTTTTTTCTTTTTACCTTTATTATCCTGCATCAATGAAACATATAAATTTTCTTCTTTATCCAAAGCCATGGCATAAGCATCATCATACTCGGTAAAATCTCCGTATTCTATTGCCACCCGTCCTAATTTGTAAGGATAATATTCCGCAAAAAGCAAAGCGCCTACAACCCGCAACTGAATTTTAACGGAATCTCCGTAAATATTGGGAACTTTAACCTTTAAAACGGATGAGCTTGCTTCCAAAACAGAGCCCTTTTCTCCGTTAAAATAGACGGAATTTTCATTGACATTATCAGAAAAGTTTTTTCCTAAAATATCAATAATTCCTATCCCGCCAAACGTTGAATCCGGCTCAATGTCCGTAATTACGGGATCGGGTTTGGCTTCGATATTCGGATCCCATAAACTTGGCGGATAATCATTTTTACATCCGTTTAGATAGATAAGGGTAAGAATAATCATTAATGTAATAATGTAACCAAATTTTTTCATGGAATAACTCCTGATTTTGATAGGCTTTCCTTTTGAATACTATTTTAATACGAAAACCGTAATGTAAAACGATGCACCTGATTGAACACTCCAAAAGGCGTATAGGCATAGTCGATGCCCAAATTAAAACCCTTTAAACCGAATCCGTACGTGACGCCGTACTCATCGTGATTGGAGATAAATCCCATCCTCAATGCCAGAAAATCACGGAATACATATTCGCCGCCGAGATTAATATATTCGGGATACGATCTCGGATGAACCGCATTAAAAGAGATAATCAAAGATTGGTCTTTAGCGTCTGTTAAAACAAAATCAAAAAGATTAGCCGAAAATCCGATGTTAAATGTTAAAGGTAACTGAAAACTTTCGCTCTCAAATTTAATTTCCTGTGAAAAATTCCGTACAACCATTCCGAAGGCGAAACTCTTGAAACCCGTGCGGTAAATAGTGCCGAAATCGTAAGCCAAAGTAGAAGCTACGTTCTTTTTCACGCCTTCGTCGGGAATAACGCTTCGTCCCAAACTTTGTCCCACATATTTTACCTGACCGCCCACGGCAAATTTGTCCGTTAAATATTTGGAATATCCTACGCCGATGGAAATAGCCTGCGGGTTAAAAATTTCCGTATCAACAAAGCCCTGTTGATTTGCCCAAACCATTGTTCCCTGTAATTTTCCGTAATCAACGCTCATAACGCTTACGCCGAAAACGCCGTACTGACCTCCTCCTGGTCTGTAGGCAAAACTGAACGAAGCGTAGTTGATGTCCGCAATCCATTCAAAATAATTAGCCGTAATATCAATCATAGATTCAAGCCGCGCCATACTTGCCGGATTGTAAAACAATCCGCTTGAAACGCCTTCGATTGTCGTGTAGGCTTCGCCCAGAGCAACCGCCCGCGCATCCTGCCCGACGCTTAAAAATTGAAAACCTGTTTGTGCTAATTTTTCCTGGGCCTTCAGGGGGAGAATGACTATTATCGATATCAGGAAACATGAAACAAACAATAAAGCATTGCTTTTAATTTTCATAGTGATAGTTCCTCCAATACAAATCTTTAAAAATGCTTAAAGCCCTTAAAATTATTTCTTTAAAATAACAAGATGAAACATCGGTTTTTTAGTTTGATCGTTTTTGCTTATTCGCAGCAAATTATCCCCTTTTACGCCCGAATATTCGTATCGAACTATTATTTCGGAACAAGCGGCAATCGTCTCCAAAGGCATGGACATATCGCTCGGAATTACCTCTTCTCCGCTCGCGTTCCAAATTCTCAATTCCACGCTTGTATCAAGAAACAAAACAACCTTATCCGCGTCGGAAACAAACTTAAGATGCAGTTCATAAAACGGAGCCGGCGGAATCAGAAGATAGGCTTTTTCTCTGTCCTGAACGATCAATTTTCTTGCTTGCAACGAGTCTAACATCGATGGTATCATATCCGCGGTAAAACTGGTATCCACCCACATCGGATTAAGCGTGCTCAAATCAATCGTTTGTAAAGTATCCGCAGGATTTTCGGTTATAGCCTTACAGGCTTTATTATCAAAATCGGAAATCTGAAAATCTTTTTGCTTATAAACATCGCATTGTGAGAGAAATAGCAGCGTTATCATGCCGATCAGACTTATTTTAACGAAGCCGGTCAATTTTTGAGAATACATTCACACTTCTCCTATATTGCTCAATTTTTTTGATTTAACGAATAATCACAAACTTGCGAATTGTTTTATCACCTTTTTTGAATAAGAGTTGATTGGTCTCGGGATCGTAATAATTTTCGGTGACTTCAAATACCGCAATGTACAATCCGCTAACCACCACCTGCCTGGACGATGTAACCGAATTCCAGGCTTCGTCGCCGCTGCCGTCGGTGTGCTCAATCGTTTTAATTAAGTCGCCGCGCTAGGTATAAATATTAATTCTGCACTTAGGCGGAATATTCATAAACATAATCCGATCGGGCGCGCTGTAACCGTATTGCAAATTAATGGCTCGACGATTATACGGATTAGGCACAATTCGAATATCGGCTAAACTGTTGCCGGGCGCTCTCTTTAAAGACGCCGGTTTATTCGTCATGCAATAAAATCGCCCGCTTTCCAGAGGTACTCCCGGATAGATATCGTTTACCGAACCGTCATCAAACGAGACGACATAATAATAATAATCGAATCCCCGTTGAGCGGTTTTGTCTTCGAATTCATGGACGATTTCCGGATAATCCGTTCCTTTTCCGCACTCAAAAAGCATATCATAAGTGGTATCCGGCGTATGAATCGCCCGATACACACGATAACCGGCAAAATTCTGCCACGTCTCCGGAGTATCGGACCACTTTAAAATAATCCGATCGCCGCCCGATTCCACCTGTAATTGATCGGGCGGAGGCGGATTCAAAGGAATATCCAGACTTTGTTGAAACGTGCTCATGGCGCGTTTAAATGTTTTAAATAGCGAATCTCTTCCCGTGTAAACCCAGGCGTCTTTATAATCGTCCGCCGTACCGTCGCTATAATTTCCGGTTTTTACGGAACCGTCGGGAAAACGAAAGTCAATTTTTTCCGACGGATGCTGATAAGCGTCAAACCATTTGGCGCCGATTGTATAGCAGGAATCTCTGCGTAAACCAGCCACCGCTTCAGCCAGAACAATATGAATGCTGTCGCCAGGTGCGAGATCATAAGGTCCAAAACCCTGAGCTTGAGAAAAACCGCCCGGCGTATTGCCGTATTCGTCCGCATTGCCGTCACCGACTAACTGGGCGTGAGAAAGGGCTGGTCTTCCGGCGGTCATGGCGGC
>JAJRSN010000397.1 GCA_024278715.1 Calditrichota bacterium | reverse complement strand
TCGAAAGAAATCGGCAAAACGCCGCTGGATTCTTTTTCGGTTAATCCGGGGAAAATACATCTGCAATTACAAAAACCGGGCTACAATCCGCTTGATACAAACTTTGTAATCGAAGCCGGAATAAAGATGGTTCTGAACCTGCCATTGACAAAAATAAAGAAAAAGAAGAAAATCGCCGAAAAACCGTCCGCCAAAAAACCAAAACCGGAAGTCATCGCGCCTGTTTCTCTGACTTTTAAATCCCAGCCCAATTCGGCAAAAATTTTCATCAACAACAAATTCTTCGGGCAGACCCCTGTCAGGAGTTCATTTAGACCCGACCGACAACTGTTTCTGCGAATCGAAAAAGAGGGTTATTTTCCGGCTTTGGATACGCTTCTGGTTTCGGAAAGGGGAAAGCGCACGTTTAATTTTGTTCTGGTTCCGAGACCGGTTTCCGTTATCGTAACCAGTAAACCGTCTTCTGTTTCCGTTTATGTTGACGGTCAAAAAAAGGGCACCACCGAAAAGTCCAAACTACAATTAGCCCTAAGTCAGGGAAAACACGTTCTGCGATTTACAAAAAGCGGATACAGAGAAAAAGAACAGACCATTCGGATCGAGCCGGGAAAGCCGCAAAATCTTTCCGTGGTTCTGGAGCCGTTAACCGGTTTTTTGGAAATCCATGTGCTTCCTTGGGGCAATATTTTTATCGACGGCGATCTTAAGAAGAAAGAAACTGATGTTAAAGAACGGTTTGAATTACAGGCGGGCGCGCATCGGGTAAAAATTCAGAATCCCGCTTTTACGGAATTGGAGCAATCGGTCACTGTGGCGGCAGACAAAACGACAAGACTGGTTTTTGACTTTAACAAGACTGCGGAGGTAAGGGTTTTAGCCTTCGACAAACAAAACAACGCCCAATACGCGCAGATTTGGGTCGATAGTAAGCCGACCGAACGCTACACGCCGGGCACTGTTTATTTAACTTTGGGCAAGCATCTTTTAACCGTTAAAAAAGAGGGGTACAAAGTGGTGGGAGGCGCAAAAACGATTATGGTACTGCCTTCCGCTAAAATATCGCCGATAAAATTTTATCTTGAACAAATCCCGTAAACCGCCAAAGCGTTCGCCTGACGCTGCACAAATAAAAGCGGGAATATTTTCTTTCTTAAACCAAAGGAGAACCTGATGAGTGATGAAGCAAAAAAACCGAAGAAGCACGAAGACAATTCTTCTTTTGCCGGAGCCGGATTATCCCTCGGAGCGGGAATCGGAGTTGCTCTGGGAGCGGGAATAGGCGCGGCGTTCGGCAATGTGGCAATCGGCGCGGGGGTCGGCGTTGCGTTGGGCGCCGGATTGGGTATGTTGATAGCGCAGTCTAAAATCAAATAGATCGGAAGAAAAGCCGGGAGGCGGCGGAAGATGAAATCATTCAGCGTGATACTCTTTTTAATTTTCATTTCCTGTTCGCGTCTTCTTTATTCTCAGGATATCGGGCTTTACGGAATAAAAGCCTTCACAAATAATTACGAACTCCGGAACCCTTCCGGAACGGGCGTTTTTCTTTCAATCCCTTTAAACAGAGAACATTTCAGAATAAATTTTGACTACATGGTTCTGTTTAACAAACGCACCTTTACCGGACGCATTATCTCCGGTTTTTTACCTCCCGAAGCGCTGAGCGAAACAGAAAAAATTAAAAGCAATTCCCAATGCGTTTTATTTGATCTTACGTTTTTGTTAAAGGCATATCAATGGAAAACAAATTCAATTTATCTCGGACTCGGATTTAATACGGCTCGCTTTAGCGGGCAAAGAAAAGGATTAACCACCGGACTGACAAAAGAATTATGGGGAACAACCAAAGTAGGAATATCGCTTGGTTTCTCATTTATCAAAGCGCAGCTTTTTACGGAGCGGTTAAACCTAATCACCAATATGAAATACCGCCTGTTGAACAGCGGCGAATTTGCCACGGACGTAGAAAACACATTCAACGACCAAATAACTATATTCGAAATTCAAGCCGGTTTGTCTTACCGACTCAGATAAAATTTCACAATCGGCTAAGAAAATGTTTAAACGATCAACCGCTTTTTTGTCTGTTTGAGGAGTTGCTGAAATTCGTAAAAATCGTGTTTCACAAAATTTAATCATTTTTTTTACTTTTTTTTGCAATTTTATTGTAAATACTCTAACATAAAATTGATAATTTTTATAAATTCATTTTTGAGCATGAACAAACCAACGCGTGTGGATCAATGATTAAAAAAATTGTTTGTTATCAGATTATCCTGACCTTAATTTTTTCAGTTTTATCGCAGCCCGTTTTTGCACAGCAAAAGCAACCTTATGAGGATCAACTGCAAAAGGCGAAAACCCTTTATTACGACGGAAAATTCGAAGAGGCTCAGGATATTATTTTTAATCTATTAAAAAAAGACGATTTCAAAAAAGAACAGAGATTTAGGGCTTTGATCATTTTAGCGGAAATTCGCAGAGCCGTGAACGACGAACAAGGCGCAAGGAAGATCATTCGTAAAATACTTGAGATCAATCCCGATTATAATCCGACCATCAGGGAAGAGCCTCCCACATTTGTCGCTCTGGTTCGGGAAGAACGGCAAAAGATGTCGGCGAAAAAGCCCGAAATCAAACAACCGATTTACAAACGTTCGCTATTTTGGGCGGCGGTGGGCGGAACCGTGCTGACAACTGTTACCGTCTTTTTGATTTCCAATAAAAAATCAAAAGAAAAAGCAAATAATTTACCGGCTCCGCCGAATTGGCCTGAATTCGCAAAATAAATTAAAGAAGTAAAAATGAAAATTGACTTTTTTAACATGAGAGTAAACCGTTTCCTGCTTTTAATCGGCTTGCTGCTGTCCGTTCAATTCGTCTTTGCGCAAACCAACGTTTCCGGTTTAATCGACGGAGAAACATGGACAAAAGAAGGCAGCCCTTATCGGGTAACCGGCAATATTGACGTTTTACAATTGACAATTGAAGCCGGAGCGCTTGTTCAGTTCGAAGGGAATTACAGTTTTAAGGTTCACGGTCTGTTACAGGCGCAAGGCTCGATCGGCGATTCCGTTATTTTTGAAGCCGCCGAATCCAATTCCGCGGGATGGAGCGGAATTCAATTCATTAACGCCGCCGCAAAATCGATATTGGAATTTTGCCGAATTTCGGAAGTGAACGGTAATCCCGCTTTAAAGGTTCAGGGCGGGACAATTAAAATACGACAAACGGTCATTGCCCGCAATCAGGGCACAGGCGTTACTGTTGACAACGCGACTCTGAAATTGACGCATTGTTCAATCGAAAAGAACACCGGTTACGGAATCGAAATAACAGGCGGCGGAAATGCGGATTTGATTGCCTGTAAAATCGCACAAAATCAAAATAACGGAATCCAGACCAACGGCGGAAGCGTTTCATTACAAAATTCAATCGTAGCCCGCAACAACAAAGAAGGAATCCTCCTTTCCGCTCAGGATGACGCTCTCGAAAGCATAAACACGGTCATTGCCTACAATAACGGCGAAGGCGTCGTAAACATCGACGGCAATCATACGATTAAAAATTCGATCATCTATTTCAATAACGCCCTTAAGCAAATCGCAGTCATCAGCGGCGGCGGAAGTGTCGCCTATTCCGACGTCAATCAACCGGATCTGGGTTCAACCAATATTCAGGAAGACCCTCAGTTTGCCGATACAGTTAATTTCACGCTTTCAGGCGCATCACCCGCTATTGACGGCGGCGACCCGTCCGCGGAATACAATGACAGGTACTTTCCCCCTTCCGCAGGAGACGTTCGCAACGACATGGGCGCTTACGGCGGTCCGCTCGCCAGAAAATGGTTCCAGCCGTTGTTCATTCAACCGGACACGCTCGACTTTGCCGATGTCGGCGTCGGAGATTCGCTGACCAAATCGCTGACCATAAAAAATTACGGCGACGGGGAACTCTCCGTGGATCAATTGTTTGTTTCGGGAAAAGACGCCGATCAGTTCTCAATTCCCGATCTTCTGTTTCCGCAAATCATTGCCATGGCGGATAGTCTGATTATTCCTGTTACTTTTCACCCCACGCTGGCGCGCATTTCGCCGTTTGAAGCCGACATTTCAGTAAAAAGTTCCTTCGGCGACGCCGTTATCGGGCTTAACGGACGCGGCGTTGTTCCCGATATTTTTGTTTTGCCCGATCAACTGGATTTTAACAGCGTTTCAGTGGGTAGCGAAGATTCGCTGAAAATAAAAATTTTTAATTTCGGAACCGACACCCTGCAAATCGACTCGCTGCATGTTGCAAATCCGGTTTTCAGATTTCAACTGTCCGGTCAAAAACTCGCCCCTTCTTCCGATACATTGATTACGCTTACGGTTTACTTCGCGCCGGACTCGATCGATTTTTATTCCGATTCTCTTTCCATTTTTAGCAACGATCCCGACGAGTCGCCGTTCATCATTCCGCTGTCCGGAGAAGGCGTTGCGCCAAAACTGGTTTTTTATCCCTCTATTTTTGATTTTGATTCGGTGCAGGTTTTTACCGATTCGACGCTCAATTTGACAATTTCCAATGCCGGCAACGCGGATTTAACGGTTAATGTCCATACCTTAAACAATAAACCGCCTTTCATTGTGAATTTCGATCCAGTGC
>JAJRSN010000396.1 GCA_024278715.1 Calditrichota bacterium | reverse complement strand
TTACTTCCGGTATCAGATATCTGGAGAAAGCCTATCAGGAAGATCCTCAAAAAACCGCCTTGTTACTGCAAATCGCCAAGGTCTATTCGCAGATGAAACAAATGCGGCGAGTAAGAGATGTTTTGGACGAATATCGGGTTCAAACGGAGTTGAGTAAACGTCCGTTATCCACCGAATATTTTATTTTAATGGGTGATGTTTACTTTTTTAACAAAGACTATTTTCAGGCGGCGGCGTTTTACGAACAGAGCTCGTGTGAAAAATGTTTTTCTCCGCAGCAAGCCGCGCGCGCTTTTGAAGTCTTTCTGAAATCGCAAAAGCTCGATTCTTACTTTAAATTGCTTAGCGGATTAGATAAAAAAAGATTTTCCGAGGCGGAATTCTACTATTACCGCGGTTTGTATTATCGGGCAATCGGAAATTATTCGGAAGCAAAGGATCAGTTGCTATTGGCGCTGGGGAAAGGAATGAATAATCCCGATTTGTTTTATTATTTGGCGAAAATCTATCAAAAAGAAAACGATCAGGCAATGGTTCGGCAAATGTATCAAAAATTGAAAGCGGTTGATCCCCGGAATCCCCGTTTGAACGAAATTGAAACATTACTGCGTTAACGGTCTTTTTTGTGTATTTTACGTTAAACAGTCGATTCGGATGTTTGTTATTTGCTGGGATTGATTTAAGCGGGGTTTTTGGCTTATCCCTTTACGTTGATCAGAGCCGTGTTTTTAATTCTGAAAAATTGTATATTGCCGCACTAATTTTTTTTCAAAAACACCGAAAGAAAATCGAATTTCAGGTGTATATGAATAAAGAAACCAAAAAAATCTGGCAGAAATTACGTTCTTACGAGAGCGAAGTATTCGGATTTTTAAAACGTTCTCTCGGGGACGGCGAAACGGCGCGCGATCTGTTTCAGGAAGTGTATCTGAAAGCCGTTGAAAATATTGATCGCTTGGATGCGGGTCGTTCTTTGAAAAACTGGTTGTTAACGGTTGCCAGAAACCGGGTGATTAACTACTATCGCGACAAAAGCCGTCGCCAATTTGAATCCATTAATGAAAATCACATTGTTGACGGGGGACATGACGACGAGATCGAAGAGGGAGCGGTGCAATTTGCTCTTAAGGCTCTTCCCGAACGCCAGAAGCGGATCTTTTTGAGGAGAGAATTGGACGGCTTAAACTACAATGAGCTTTCTTCCGAATTTGGCTTGACTGCAGCAGCAGTGAATTCGTTATTGAATCGCGCCAGAAGCAATTTCAAAAAACACTATCAGCTCTATTTTTTGCCCGATTGGGTAAAAAGGAATTCCAGTAAACTACCCGTGGAAGACTTGCTGCGCTTTATTCATGATAGTTCGGTTCACGGCGATGTGGTTCGCCAGGCGCATGAAAAGAGTCAGCGTTTTTTCTCCGATATTCGCAATGAATGGGATAAACTGCGCGAACGTTTTTTCCCCGAAGAACGGTTGCGCGAAATTTTTAACAGACTAGGTTCGCTGGAAGACAAAATACTTTTGGATGCCGGCAGCGGCGCGGGAATGGTTGCCGTAAAAGCGGCGTTGAGAACAAAAATAGTATTCGCCGCAGAAATTAATCCGTCGATGATCCGCCAGTTGAGAATGCTCAAAGAAAAACTGGTTTTGCGGAATTTGGTCATTGTCCGCAATGACATTCGGCGTTTTTGCTTTAAACCTCAAAGCGTGGATGCGGTGTTTGCCACTCTGGTTTTACATCATCTGCCGCGACCCGAAATCTGGCTGAAAGAAACAGCGCCTGTCTTAAAAAAAGGGGGGCGGCTGGTCATTGTGGATTTCGATCGGCACGGCAACAAACAATTAGCCGATGTGATGCACGATTTGTGGCTGGGATTCCCGCCGGAATTGGTGAAGCGCTGGGCAAATCGGGCGCAACTGGAGCTTGTGGATTCGCGAAGCTGGAACTCCGAGGAAGGGATTCCGGTTTATTATCAGATTTACGAAACAAGTAATAATAAAAATTAAAAAATACAAAATATCGTTGTTTTGTTGATCCCGTTTTCGGTTTTCTTGAAGCGCAGGAAAAGGAGCAGCGGCAGCGGGTGTAAAAATTTTCTGTTCCGAAATTAACCAAACAACAAAATACAAAGAAAGGGTAATAAATGGTTAAACATCATGTTCTGAACATCGATTTGGCTGAGAAGGGCAAAAGGCGTATTGAATGGGCGGATAACGACATGCCGGTTTTGCGCAAAATTCGCGAGCGTTTTGAAAAAGAAAAACCTCTTGCCGGCAAGCGCATGTCTGCCTGTCTGCACGTTACCGCCGAAACGGCAAATTTAGCCCGAACTTTAAAAGCAGGCGGGGCAGAGCTGATTCTTGTTGCTTCCAATCCTTTGAGCACGCAAGATGATGTGGCTGCTTCTTTGGTTAAAGATTACGACATTTCCGTTTTTGCCGTTCGCGGCGAAGATCATAAAACCTATTACGAACATATTCGCGCCGCCATTGAACATAATCCCGAGGTGACTATGGACGACGGAGCGGATTTGGTTTCCACTCTGCACGCCGAATATCCCGAAAAATTGAAAAATGTTAAGGGCTCCATGGAAGAAACGACAACGGGAATCATTCGTCTGCGCGCCATGCACAAAGACGGAGCTTTGAAAATTCCCGTAGTTGCCGTGAACGACGCCGAAACCAAATATTTGTTCGATAATCGTTACGGCACGGGTCAGTCAACCGTGGATGGTATTATTCGTGCGACCGACTTTTTGATTGCCGGTAAAAAAGTGGTTGTCGCCGGTTACGGTTGGTGCGGCAAGGGATTTGCCATGCGCATGAAGGGCATGGGCGCCCATGTGATTGTGACCGAAGTTCACCCGATCAAAGCCCTCGAAGCCGCCATGGACGGATTTTGGGTAATGCCCATGAGCGAAGCCGCTAAAATCGGCGACCTGTTCGTGACCATTACGGGCGATATTCATGTAATCCGCAAAGAACATTTTGAACTGATGAAAGACGGCGCCATTGTGGCTAACAGCGGGCACTTTAATGTGGAAATTAACATCGAAGATCTGGAAGCCATGGCTAAAGAGAAACACGAAAATGTGCGCAACAATGTGGATGAATACATACTGCCCGACGGGCGGCGTATCTTTTTATTAGCTCAGGGACGATTGATTAATTTGGCTGCCGCCGAAGGTCATCCGGCAAGCGTGATGGACATGAGTTTTGCCACGCAGGCTCTGACAACCGAATTTGCCATCAAAAACGATTTGCCGGTCGGCGTACACGATGTTCCCCACGAAATCGAACAATGGATTGCTCTTACAAAACTGGAAACCATGGGCGTTAAGATAGATGAACTGACCGAAGAGCAAAAACTGTATCTTTCTTCCTGGGAAATGGGAACCTGATCGATCTGCCGACAAATAAAAAAGGCTGCGCGAAAACAATCGCACAGCCTTTTTTTTTGAGAAAAAGCGGAAACTTATTTCATCAGAATCATGCGTTTTTGCTGTTTGAAGTTTCCGTATTTCAATTCGTAAATGTACATTCCGGAAGCGACTTTGGCGCCCGCTTCATTGGTGCCGTTCCACTTAACGGAATGATTTCCTGCGCTAATTACTTGGTTGTCGATTAATGTTTTAACCTTCTGACCCAGAGAATTGTAGATGGTCAAACTGATCTGTTTATTAATCGGCAGGTAAAACTCGATAGTCGTTGTCGGGTTGAACGGGTTCGGATAGTTCTGTTTCAGCACATAGTCTTCGGCGGTAATAACCTTCCAGTCGTTGCGGATTGCCGTGGCAGGACTTGCGCCGAATTCAAACACCTGCAGCCAGCCTCTGTTTTCGGGAGGAATAGGCACACCTCCGACGGAATCTACCGGAGAGGTGCTTCCGGCTACCAAATAACTGGCTACCAATTCTTTATTGCCGTCGTTGTCCAGATCGACTTTTGGCGCAAAAACCATCCAACTCGGACTGATAATAGCCTCGCCGGCAGTATCGATCGCTACGGTATCGCGACCAAAATTGTAAAGTTTCCAGCTTGCGGAATCGGTTAAAGATGTTCCTACAAACTCATAATCAAGAATACCAGCGGAAGTGCCGCCGGAATACAAATCCATTCCATCGGAACCATCGCCATGATCCTGATCGCCGAGAGCTAAAGTAGTAAAAGCGCCCGGTTTTAAGAATGGCAACAATGTAACCGAAACACTGTCCTGCACATCGCCAACGGCTTTGAGCAAAAAGATTTTTCCGGTAAATGTTGATTCAACCAGAATTTCATTGGAGCCGTCGCCATCAATATCACCGTGGACAAACCCCTTAATGATGTAAGAATCCTTATCAGAATCCAATTTATTGATTTGCATGACATGCGCGGAATCAACATAGCTGTTTGGTCCGGTGGATTCGATGCAGCGCAGGCTCAGATTATCGTAAACGCTAATCCATAATTCGCCGTGTCCGTCGTTATCAAGATCGCCATAATAAGCGCCGGTAACGCTGCCGCCGGTGTTAAGCTGATACCGTGTTTGTTTGTATTCAACATTCCAGGTATAGAATCCGCTGGCAAAATTTCCGTCAACCGATAAAATATTAACGGTGCGCGAAGCATAGCTGCTGCCCACCCAGCGCGTGAAGGCTAATTCCAATTGACCGTCATTGTCAAAGTCGGCTACGGTAATGTCTTCACAGCGATAAGAGCCGGTATCGATTATTGCCGGATTAGTGGTATGATCCAATTTAGCTACCATGTCAAAACTGTTATCGACCCCGTTGTTTTGGAATACGACAATACCTCCCGTACTGTCGATGGAATTCCATCCTGTACTCACATATACGTATAGTTCATCATAACCGTCCCCGTCGAGATCTCCTACCGCAACGGTACGTGCCGGACTGCTGTAAGGAGAACCTAAATCCGGCGACCGCCAGATTTCTTCGAGAGTGTTGTCTCCGGTAACTTCAAAAATTTCGATTGCGCCGCCGCCGGCGTATTGGGTCATAATGATTTCCGGTTTGCCATCTTTGTCCAGATCACTTCCGGCATAAATACCGCGACCAAAGCCGGTAATGTTGTTGATTGCGGGATTGCTGTAAGCCAAGCCCATCGCGGTATTGTCACCATCGGTTTGAGCAAATAAAGTAACAACAGAGAGAACTAAAATAAGTGTGGTGAATGGTAATAATTTCCTCATAAGGGCACCTCCTAAGTTGGTTGGTAAATACATAATAAGTGAGCAAAATTAAATTAAAATTTTACAATAAGTATAGTTCGTTTAACAAACAATCTTTAAATTTAAAAAACTAAGAAATTATATCAAAGAGCTTCGGTTCCGATTATTCATACGAAAATTTAATTTTGCAGTCGAAAGGTAATAATCATTTTTTTTAAAATCAACTAATATAATAAAGAATTGTTGATTAATTCATTTTGTTAACAAACTATAAATTTATTATATTGCCAAAAAATTAAACAAAAGTTATAAATGCGGGGACATAGTATGAAGATTAGCTTTTGGAAAACTTCCGCCTTATTTTTCTTTTTATTCTCACAGTTTTTGTTTGCAGGAAATACCGGCAAAATTGCAGGGCATGTTATTGATTCGGGAACAGGCGAGTCTATTCCCGGAGCAAATATTATCATAGCCGGGACGTCCTGGGGCGCAGCCTCAGACCTTAACGGGGATTATTACATCATCAATATTCCTCCCGGTAAGTATGATATTGAATGCATTGTGGTTGGCTACAGAAAAGTTGTGGTAAAAAACGTAGAGGTGCAATCGGATCAAACGACCGTCATTAATTTCAAAATTCAGGAACAGACTCTGGATATGTCCGAAGAAATCGAAGTGGTCGCCGAACGTCCCATGGTGCAAAAAGATCAGACCGCTTCGAAAAAAGTTACCACCGCGGAAGAAATTCAGGCATTGCCCACCGAAAATTTTACGCAAATTCTGGCGATTCAAGCCGGGGTTACGCGCGGAGCGGACGGATCGCTCCATATCCGCGGCGGAAGGTCGAATGAGATTGCCTATTTAATGGACGGCGTATCCGTCGCCAATCCTTATTCCACCAACGGACTGGCAACAACCGTAGCCAATAACGCCATTCAGGAATTGACCGTAGTCAGCGGCGCTTTTAATGCGGAATACGGTAATGCAATGAGCGGTGTGGTGAATATTACTACCAAAGATGGCGGGAATCAGTTTAAGGGCAGCATAACTTCTTATACGGGTGATTATGTAAGTAACCACAAAAACATCTTTTTGAATATCGATCACGTTCAGCCTTTGAGCAATAAAAACATTGAAGGTACGCTTTCGGGTCCTCTGTTTTCATTGTTTGGTAAAAAAACCACATTTTTCTTTTCGGGAAAATATGCTTCCAGCGAAGGATATCTTTATGGAATTCGCGAGCATAATCCCTCCGATTCCGCCAATTTTAAGGGAAGAGTGGAAGAATATTTTGTGGAAACCGAAGAAAAAGTTTTTGAACGCCGGGAAAAATTTATCGATGAGTGGTATATTGAGCGCACAGGTGACGGAAAAATAGTTCCGATGAATCCGAGCTGGGCGTATAATTTGTTAGGTAAATTGAAATTTAATTTAAGCCCTTCTCTCATATTAAGAATCGAATCTATTTATAACAATAGCTGGTGGAAAAATTATCATCATGCTTATAAATATAATCCGGACGGAGATTATAATTATTACAGCTCAAGCATGCATAATGCCGTAAAACTTGTTCAGACTTTATCACCCAGCACATACTATGAACTGCGTTTAGCCTATAATTACCGGCATTATCGGCAATATGTGTACAAAAATCCTTTCGATCCGCGGTATGTTCCCACAGATAAAATAGTCGGCACACCGGGCGGACAGTCGTTTAATTTTGGCGGTACGCAAATGGGGCATATTAACCAGAAATCACGCAGTCACATCGCTAAGTTTGAATTCACCAGTCAAATTACCAAAAGGCATCAGGTAAAAGCCGGTTTCGAGTCAAGACTGCATCA
>JAJRSN010000395.1 GCA_024278715.1 Calditrichota bacterium | reverse complement strand
CCGCCAATTCGCGTCCAAAAATTCCCAAACCGATAATTAAAAATTTATTCATTTTTTACTCCGACGTTTAAATTCGTTAAGCGTTAAGCGTATATGGGTTAATCGTTAATCGTAATGCGTAATGCGTAATGCGTAATGAGTTATCTTCATCATTGCTCAAAATCTTAAATAATCCAGCCAAGTTATTTTTTGGAAAATAAAAAAGCATTTAACCCTTAAAAAAACATTCCATTATTTTCTACCTACTACCTACTTCTTATTGCTTATGCTTACTGCCTACTACTCCTGCTCTCTGCCCTGTGCTTTCTGACACTCATTTTTTACTCTAAATTAAACAATTAAACACCTAAACAACTAAACCAACTTGTTACTCTGTAACTCTGCCACTCTGTTTACCCCACCATCACGTTGCGTTCCTGCGGATATTCCACCCTTAAATGCTCCTTAGGCGTTGTGATGGCAAAGGCGAGCGTTAAAACTCCGACCCTTCCCACAAACATAGAAACAATAATGATCAACTTACCAAAGCCGCTCAATGCGCCGGTAATACCCCTTGAAAGTCCCACGGTTCCGAAGGCGGATACCTCTTCAAAGAGTAAATTTAAAAAATTTGTTTGTTCTGTTAAACTCAAAAAAAAGGCGCCCAGCATAATAAAGGTGATTGAAAAAGCAAAGACCACAAGAGCGCGGTTTAAAATCGTGAACGAGATGCTCCGTTTGTAAAGCTCAATCCTGTGTTTCCCGCGAATTATCGAAATAAAACTGGCGATCAAAATTCCCAGAGTGGTTGTTTTTATGCCTCCTCCCGTAGATCCCGGAGATGCGCCTATGAACATTAACAGCATCAAAAGCAGCACGCTCGGAGTGGTTATTTGAGAAATATCGATCGTATTAAAACCGGCGGTACGAGCGGTAACCGAGCTGAAAAATGACTGCACCAGGCGATAGAGCCAGTTTCCTTGCATCGGTTCGATCATCAGAAAAACAAAAGTTCCCCCGATTAATAACGATCCGGTAACTATAAGGACCAATCGCGTGTGCACCGAAAAACGTTTCACCTTTCTTCTGTCGGAATATTCAAAAATCTTTCCGCGGGTTACATCGATCATTACCACAAATCCGAGTCCGCCGATAATGATCAAGCCGGCGACAATCAAAACGACGGAATAATTGGAGGAGTATCCCATAAGCGAATCGCTGTTTAACGAAAAACCGGCGTTGCAAAAGGCGGAAATGGAGTGAAATACGGACTGATAAATTCTGTGGCTTAACGACCAGTCGGGTCGGTTCCAGCTTAAAAACAAAAGCACGGCTCCTATGGATTCCACAACAAAGGTAATCAGTACAACCCCGCGCAGCAATCGCACAATGGCTCCCAATCTTTCCAGATTGAACATTTCCTGAAGCATGATACGTTCGCGAATTGCCATACCGCTTCCGAAGAACAGAGCTAAAAAGCTGGAGAGGGTCATTATTCCCAAGCCGCCGATTTGAATAAGGGTCAGAATAATCAATTGACCGAGAAGCGAAAAATGCGTGCCGGTATCCACCACAATCAATCCCGTTACACAGGTGGCGCTGGTTGCGGTAAAAAGGGCGTCCAAAAAACTTAACGACTTTCCGGCGGCAACCGCTTTGGGCAGCATTAACAGCGCCGTACCGACTAAAATTACCAGCAGAAAACTGAGAATTAGGGTCTGCGCGGGATGGAACTTTAAAGAGGCGACCCGGCGATTTAATCGTACCGCCCCGCTAATAATGGAAAGAATGATGACAACCTGAGCGCCCACAATGGACAACCTCGTTAATGCCTGAACGTTTAAATTCGCAAAATAATCCCGGAACTGGGTTAAACCCAATTCATGCACAACCAGCACGGTTTTCAGGACGATCAGCGCCACCAGTGTGGTTTCGAACCAGTGTTGTTTGATGTATTCCTTTTTCTGCGGCGAGAAGACTATTTTAAGAAAAAACTGAAGCACATAATAAAGCACAATCATTACGTTCAGGCGTTCCAGAATGTGATCCAGCCGCGGCGAAATAAAAAAGCCGTATTGCAAAACAAGACTCGTCAGCGCGACCACGCTTACAATCATTAAAGAAATATTTACGGCTTTGATGACCTGATCGGACCATTGGTAGTATTTGATTTTCAGGTCTTTCCAGAATCCCTTGATTTCTTCCAATTGCGGATTTTCCTTATCCAACTTGTTACCCTTCAGTTTGAAAATCAGGTATCAAATTTAGAAAAGAATTTTAAAACAACAAAATCCATAAATGTTCCATTTAAAACTGATTCGTTAATCCGAAATGAATTTTGCCCTGACGAAACCCTTCGCCCTTTGCCAAGCCATAATCAATACCCATAATTCCGAGCGGAGTATCAAACCGCAATCCCAATCCCATTCCTCTGAGCAGTTTTTTCTTTTTAACGCCGGCGATTTTTTGTTCAAAATACCCCCAGTCCGTGAATAAAAACATTCGCGAGTTGCGACCGGAGATAAAACGATATTCCAGATTTAACCAGCCGACAAGATAACCGCTGAATTGCTTTTCGCGGTAGCCCCTTACCGAACGGCTTCCTCCGAACCAGAAATAATCGCTTAATTGTAAATGATTTCCGCGGATGTGTTTGGTGGTCAGTTTAAAAGCAAACACCTGATTTTTGAACAAGGGCTGGTACCATTCAAACCTCAAATTCAAACTATTTAAGCCCACCCGTTTTTTAACGCTGTCCCGGAGAATAATTTGCCTTGGTCCTAAATTTTGTTTCAACCCGAAAACATAGCTGCTTTTGTAAAATACGCCTCTCAGCGGATTTAAGGGATAGTCTCTTGTGTCGTATCGGATGCCCGTTTCCAAACCGTAAACCCGATTTTTTAGCAAACCCAAATCAAAACTGGCGCCGGAATCCGGATTCACGGAATGACGGTTAAAATTTACAAACAAGGAAAAGTTCTCGCTCAGATTGAAATTTGAGGTAATTTTCAAATCCCAGGCAATGTAAACCGTGTCTCTTACTTCTCTGGAAAAACTCAGTCCCATATCAACAGGCTGCCCGGCTACCCAGGGTTCAAGATATTGAAAATCAAAATTTTCGGACAGGCGATCCGTTTTTTCCCAATAAATCTTTAATTTTCGTCCCGTGCCAAATAAATTTTTAAAAGAAATATCCAAAAGTCCAGTTAAATACCCGCCCTTGTTTTTAAGGTTTTTCGTTTCCGGAATATAACCGACAACCCCGTCAAATACGGTTGAATTGCCTTCTTCCACCGGAATAACAATCAGCACGCTATCCCGCCCCACCCGCACAAGATCGGGCGCAGAAATTGATTTGAAAATCTGTAATTTTTCCAGGCGGCTGACAATTTTTTCTTTCCACGATTGTTTGTACCTCATCCCCGGTTTAAAATAAATCTCCCGCAAAACGACCTCGGGTCGAGTGTAGCGGTTCCCCTGAATGTAAATTCCTTTAACATAAATGGCGGGTCCTTCTTTGATTCGAAGCCTGGGCGTGATTAAAGGTTTTTTGGGGTCTCTTTTTATCTTCGGTTCGAGAACGGAAACGCTGATTAGCGGAAAGCCCGCATCCGCCGCAAAGTTTATCAGCCGTTTAATATCTTGCTGCAGCTTATCCTGATCAAAAGGAGAGTTCGGGCGCACTTCCATTAATCGGCGATACTGCTCCGCGGGTATGGAATCGGATAAGATCGCCACACTGTCAACGCGATAGAGTAACCCCGAATTGACCCAAAAAACAAGATCAACTTTTGTCGAATCTTTTTTTTCGATTTTTTTTTGAATGGAATCGATCCGCGCTTCCAAATATCCCTTGCGATTAAGAAAGGCGATGAGTCTTTTTTGGCTTTCATTAACGGATTTCGGCGTTACCGCGTTTCCGGGTTTAAGAAGTAATTGCTTTTGCAACACTTTGCGGTCGAAAGGGAATTTCCCTTTAAAACGGATATCCCGCAAAATCGCCGAACTGTTTGCCATGATCAATGAAATAAAAAGCAAAAGAACGGGTATTGCCTTGGTATTAAAAAATCCGCTTATTTTACTCAAATGAATGCCTCACCGATTTTTCCCGACCGAAAGATAGAAAATCAAAAGATCGGATTCCACAAAAACAGAAATAAATATGGTATGAATTTTATTATTGCGCAAAACAAATAAAAATCCGTTGGTAAGAATGTCGGAGCCCCGCAAAATCAAGAAATAGATGTTTTGTTAAACGGTTCTTTTTAATCATGCCAAAAGACGAATTCAAACTATTTCAGAAAGGAACGGTTCCGCTTCCTTTTTCTAAATCTTTGCGGTAAAAACCTTATCCTAATGTATTAAAAACTTTTTCCGCCTTGTCTTTTAAAGGATGATCGGAATCCTGACTTAAGATAAATTCCAGATCCTTTTTAGCCAATTCGTTCTCGTTCTTGTCTTTATACAGCAGCGCCCGGCGATAGTAAGCCGGCAGATATTCCCGATCTTTCTCGAGAGCCATATTAAACCAGGTTAAAGCCTCATCGAAATTTTCCATTTTAAAACATGCTTCTCCCTTTGCCTGATAGCCCGCCGGGTCGTCCGGTTTTAATTCGATATAGTTATCGAAAAATTCAAGAGCTTTATCAAATACTTTTCGTTCGAGAAAAAAACGTCCGACCCTCATTTGAATTTCCCGATCGTCCGCGCCTTCCCTGGCTGCCTTTTCGAACTCGGTTTCCGCCTCGGATATTTTATTTTCTTTCATGTAAACCATTGCCTGCGCCAAACGCCCATGGGCGGAATTTTTCATTTTTATTTCTTTCAGCAATTTCATCGCCATTTTTTCGTTTCCGCCGACTATTCCGGGAGCAAACAAATAAATCATAAACAACCCTTCTCTGGCTGCAAGACTTTCCGGATTCAATTCCAGCGCCTGCTGAAAGGCGGATTTAACCTTTCCCAAAAGAACGGCTCCTTTAATCATGCCCGCCTTCTGCGCTTTTAGCCCCAGGGCTTCGCCTAACATTTCGTAATACTTTGCCTCAATCCCTTTCAGAGCTATGGCTTTGTTTAAATAATCTATCGCTTCTTCAAACCGATCTTTTTTTAAAGCCACACATCCGAGATAATAATAGATTTCGGGGTTGCTTTTGTCTTTGCTTTCAAGGTCTTTCAAAATTGAGTTTGCTTGATTAAGCCGCCCCCGGTTAAACAATTCAACAGCCCGATCCAAATCGCTCATTCGAATTCCCTCCTAAAATGCGTAATAATAGATTTTTTTAACCACCGCTTTATAATAAAAAACAACTGATAATGCATTTGTCGATAATTCAATGCTTTCGTAAAAATTCCTATTACGTTTAGCTTAATACAGATATTCATTTACTTAAGCGCCGCGCTTATCCTCCGTAGCTCTTCCCCTGAAGAAAGTGCGCGGTAATTTTTTTCGCGTTCGTTAATCCTGAACTTTTTCGGATAATTTTAAACGTACAAAGACTTTTTTGCGATATGAATAGAATTATAAAGTTTATTAGTTATTCATCATTATAAATTGTGACTGAAATCAAGATTATTGTGAATTATTGACAAATTTCGGAAAAAGGAAATACTCCGAAAATCCCACCGGTATGGATGAACAAAATTTTCTTTCCGGGAATATTGCCTTTCTGCAGGTTGTCTTCAAATCCGACCCATGCTTTTGCACCGTAAACCGGGTCTAACACAATTCCTTCCGTTTTAGCTAAACTTTTGATGGCGTTAATTTCTTTTTGGCTGATCTTTCCATAGCCTTCTCCCACAAAACCGTCAATAATATGAATATCTTTCGGAGAATATGAAAAATTGAACTGATATTTTTGTTTGAATTCGTCAATAATCGATGAAATTTTCCGGCGGAAGAACTCAGCCGAATCGCAGACATTGACGGAAATGACGGCAACATCGTGTCCCAGCAGCCATTTGCCCAGCAGCAAGCCCGCATGCGTGCCTCCGCTGCCCGTGGGAACGATGATCGTGTCCACATCGGGCACTTGCTCTATTATTTCGGAAAAGGCTTTAACATAGCCCCATGCGCCCGTTGCGTTCGATCCTCCTTCGGGGATGATAAAACATTTTTCGGAATAACTATCGGCTAAATTTTGCATCAGCGTATTAACCCGCTCATACTCTTCAGGCGTTACAAAAATGATATCCGCTTCAATCAATTTATTCAGGAAAAAATTACCAGTAGGTTTTTTCGGCGGACTTCCTTTAAGCACAAGCGTTACCTTTAGCCCCAGTTTTCTGGCAAAAAAAGCGCTCGTACGACAATGATTCGATTGAATTCCGCCGCAGGTAATTATGCGCCCGGCGCCGTGCTGCACGGCTTCGTACATCAAAAAATCCAGTTTGCGTACTTTGTTGCCGGATAATTCAATCCCCGTGAAATCATCGCGTTTCATAAAAATTTCGTACGAATTCCATTTTTCGGAGAATTGTTGAAGCTTAATTACCAGGGTCGGCAGATGGGTAAAATGAAAATGTTCCGGAAATTTCATGTTTTTTCACTTTTTTTACTGTAACTTCTTGTTAAAATTGATTAATGATATTAATATTTTATAAATTAATCAACTATCGCTGATCCCGGACCGCAGATGAACACGGAATAAACTGATTTCACAGATTGCGCAGATTAAATTAAGGTGTTTTTTGTTTTTTAGAGCTTAAAATTAGGAGGGGTTGTTTCGTTTTCTAAATTTAATTTAATCTCCGTGCGCTTTGCTACTTCTTTGTGTACATTGTGGTTATTATTTCCCGCATTCCCCTCGGGTTGCGCAGCGGAAAATAGTTCTTTTGTGACAATAGAAGAATATCATTATGACTTTTTGCCTATTGATTAAAATTGGTTGGAAGGAAATCTTGCATGAATATCAGGTCATTTATTATGATTATTTTTTTTTAATAATTTACGATAATTACTCACGGTCTTTCCATTTTGAACAAGGGAATTTCGATGTCCGATCAAAACGACTATTTTAACCAGCTATTTTTCGACAGTTCTTTTTGTGAAGTGGGAGTTTTTATTGAGCTTTGCGATTCATACTCTGCCGAACATTACGTGAACTTATTTAAGCAACTGCGCAGGCTGGGAATCAAGCAAATTTTATTATCGTCTTCTTTAACGACCATTGAAAAGATATTTAAACAAGAAACCGATTTAATTCGGGTCATCAAGGATTTTAATATTTCCGTGATTTTCAAACCCGATCTGGTTTATTTTATGGTTCAAAATCTGGCAAAAATCGATAAGTATTTAATCCGAAGATTATTCTGTAACAGGGACTATTTTAAGCGTCACAAAATTCTGACCAAACCTGTTTTCCATTTTTACGGCTCATCTCCGGAAATATTCACATTGAAATCCGATTCCACTTTAAAAAGCTTACACCTAAAACATCCTGAAGATGTGGATTCCGTCTTTTTGATTTCAAATGACGGGTTTACGAATATCGATCAGGCAGTTACGGAAATAACACATCTTTTCAACCCGGCTACGGGGGAGCTTCCGGTTCAGCCGAAACCCGATGCGGAACAAAAAATTGTCGTTTTGCGCCGAAGCTATTTTGATAAGGAGATCGATTTTTCTCATCTGTTTAATTACTACGATTCCACGGCTTTTGCGGCGTTGCAGAAATCATTTAAAACTCAAATTCTGCGTTTGCCCGTTATTTTTCAGGGAGTGGTTTATCATCTGGATAAAATGTTCAATGTAATCCAACGGTACAACGGCGTCTCTTATTCATCCAACCTCGAAAAAGTCCTCGGCGGGATAAAAAAAACCATCGCCTTTTATTTTGCAGCCGGGCAGGATGAACCGATTCACAATATTTTTTTAAGCGTGGTGTTCAAACGTTATTTCAACTCCATTTTAAAGCCGCGTTTCAATGTAATTTCGCCCGATGTGCATTATATCTTAAACGCCGATAGTCCTCTTTCGCAACTTTTGGACATTAACGATCAATTCATTCTGGAAATCGACACGGATAAGTTTCATCCGCAAACGCCATATTATTGGAAGGCAATCAGCACCCTGAAACGGGCTTCCAGTCAAATGTTCTCGGATAACAAAACCGAGGCTTCAGTCATATCCCATAATTTGACGGATTCGGGCTTTTCTCTTTCCGAACAAAAATTTCACATCGATTTGCTGGCGCATGCCGGAGCAACCAGGTTCTGGTGGAAAATCGGCGATGATTTTAACATCGATCGACAAAATTTCGCCATAATCGCCGCCAAACTTGATTACGCCCACCAGTTGGGTGCTTTTCTGTCAAAAGGTTTACCGGTCAGTCAAATTCTCGTGTTAAATCCATCATTCGACAGAGATCAGACACAATTTTTAAGAATCCTGAAAACATTGCATCAATCGGGAATAAATTATGAGCTGCTGAATTTCGATCTTTTTAACTCGGCTCACGGCTGTAAACTCGGCAAGGGAACGATCAATTTTAATCAAAAATCCTTCAGACTGATTTTGCTTCCTTCCGTTCAAATTATTCCCTATCTGACCATGAAAAAGCTCTACCAGTTTTACAAAACCGGCGGACAGATCGCCGCCATCCGAAAAATTCCCACCCGCGTGGAGCTTCGTGAAAAACAACAAAAATTCGAAGCCATTCGCGATAACCTATGGATGATCGATTCCGAAATGAGCAGCATTACCTTTCTGCAGAATGAATCGGGGGGAAAATGCTTTTTTATTCCTGAAATAAATTTAGTACAAAAGTTTTTAGCGCCATACAGTCAACAGGAAGCGGTGTATGTCGAACCTTCGTCCGTGCTTTTTCAACTCAGGGAAACACAAAATGCCTTTCTCATCTTTGTGACCAATCCAGACGCGCATAATTCCTGCTCCGTTCTCATAAAATCGTCCATGCGCGCTCATCCGTTCATCTGGGATTTTAAAAAGCAAATCCAGAAGCCCATCTATTTTTGGCGTATTTTCGACAACAAGATGGAAATACCGAGCGAATTATCGCCATTGGAGAGTCAGTTGGTTATTTTGCAGAAAAACACGCCTCCCGATTCATGGCATTTGGCTTTTTGCAGCGCAGCGCATTGTGAAGTCGATTCTCCGGCAAAAGGAGAATTTTTAATCAAAATCAGGCAACAAACGCTGGGTCCTGTGGATATTGTTTTAGAAAGAAAGGAACATCAAATCAATCTTCCGCTTTTTATCGACGAACCGCTCACGCAGATTATGATTACTGCGGACCACTGGATTATGAAGACAGCCGGTTTCAAAAAGGTTATCCACCTTCACGATTTGGAAAGAGTGTTTCTTGTTGAATCTTCCGAAATTCAATTACAAAAGACATTTGTTCTGAGACAGATTAAACCGGATCACAGTTATTATCTTGAATTGGGTATGGTTCATCATTACTGCCGGGTTTTTATAAACGGAGAAACGGTCGGGAGCTGCTGGTATCCTCCTTATCGCTTCGATATTTCCGCTCGCCTTAAAGCGGGAGAAAATACTTTGGAAATTCATCTATCAGTAAATAAGATAAGAAAAGATCGATTGCTTACGCCCACCACCGATTTTAGTTTCAAAACACCGATACGGATTGTCCCTTACAAAAAGTTTTTCGTAACCACAGAGGAATTATGATTTTAGTTGCCGGGCTGAATTTTCGTGTATTGGTTAAAAGCGTGTAAGGGTTAAGGGTTAAGCGTTAAGGGTATAAGCGTTAAGCGGATTTTCCAATAATCGTAATGCGTAATGCGTAATGCGTAATGCGTAATGCGTAATGCGTAATGAGTTATCTTCACAATCGCTCGAAATCTTAAATAATTCAGCCAAATTATTTTTTGGAGAATAAAAAACATCTACTTCCTTACAAAAAACATTTTACTATTTTTAGAATACTACCTAATACTACATTCTGCTTTCTATTTTTTCATTTGTCTTACTCATTACGCGTCCATCCGTCTCTTTGTCCCTTTGTCACTTTAAAAGGACTTTAATCTTGAAAGAACTTTAATCTTGGAAGAACTTTAATCTTGGAAGAACTTTAATCTTACTCATCACGCTATTCGTTATTCGTTAAGCGTATAAGGGTTAAGCGGGTGAAAGATACTGGTTACTCGTCACTTGTTACTCGTTACTATTATATTACTTTGTCGCTTTAATCTTTAATCTTGAAAGAACTTTAATCTTACTCGTCACTCTGTCACTTCCCCTCCTACGCAGATCAATCAGGGCAGCCCTCCTTTATCCATTGAAGAATCCCGTTAAGTTGATTCTCATTCAGAGACTCTCTGGGCAAAGGAGGCATTAAATCTTCCTGTTGACGGGGATAGCCTTCCAAAAGGATCAGGTACAACGGGGCAATCTCCGGATTTTTGCGATGAACGTTCAGGTCGATTAACTTTTCGCCGGTACTGCTCAAGGTAAAATTCAACAGCAACGCTTTGTTGGTCAGTATGGTATAGGTCAATTGATTTTTAGCGGACGGCTGGTCAGAGGGAGAGTGGCAACCGGATTCGAGTCCGCATTTGATTTCAAACAGAGGTTCAACGTTCTCATAAAAGCTGATGCCCGTTTCGGGAAAAATGAATTTTTGGTCATTAGCGTCAGTACCGTTCTTTTTACAGCGCCAAATTCCACCGAGAATTATGAGCAAAAAGACGAAAAAAATAAAAAAATTAAAAAATCTGCCAATTCTTGACGATAGATAATATGTCATAATAATCTCATTTATTTGTGAGACGTACTTGTAACGATAATAATAATTCGATAATTTAAGTTAAATAAATTAAATAAAATTTAACTTAATTTTTAAACCGGATAATTGATGCTTCTGTTCATCGGAACAAAACTCTTTTTTTGTTTGGTATTGTTTTATGAAACAGTAAAAACTATTCCGGAATTTGGCAATTAAATTAATACTTATTATTGTTTGAAGCAATATGAAAAATAACGACGTTAAAAAGATATTGATTATCGAAGATCACCGTGACATGCTGGTGATCTTAAATCGCTTTCTGGAAGAAGAAGGATTTATCGTAATCGGCGCCGAAACGGCTGAAAGCGGTCTGCAAAAATTTCGGAAAGAAAATCCGGATATTATCCTTTTGGATTTGATGCTTCCTGGTATGTCAGGTCTTGAAGCGCTGAAAATTATCAGAGACGAGACATCCGATAATACTTACATTCCCGTTCTCATAATTACCGCCAAAAGCGGCATCGAAGATATTATCAACGGTTTGGGGCTGGGCGCCGATGACTATCTTGTAAAGCCTTTTAACCTGGACGAATTAAAAGCCCGCATTAACACGGCATTGCGAATAAAAAATTTAAACGACGCTCTTTATCACAAAACCGGCGAACTGGAAGAAGCTAACAAGCAGATTAATCTATTAAATCAGCGGTTGTTAGAAAAAAATCAGGAACTCCGCAGAAATATTTTTAATCTGAATTCATTATTTGAAATCTCCATCGAATTGAGCTCAATACTTGAATTAGACCGTCTTGTCAATTCGATATTACTGACCCTTGTCGGTCAATTTTCCTGCAACAGCGCCATTTTTATGCTGAGCTCAAAACACAATCCTGAAATTATCGAAGTTATCAATTCTAAAGGATTTCATCAGAAAGAACTGAAGGGATTCATCATTCCGAAAACAGATCCTTTGATTGACGCCTTGCGGCAAAATCCGGCGCCCAAACTTCTTGAATCGTTGGATTTGCAATTAAAGAACAAATCAAATGCTTTAAAAAAGATGAAAGAGATGGGTCTGGAAATTATCACCCCGGTTTCGGTTCAGAATACTATCGAGGGTCTTATTTCCATCGGTAAACGGGTTTCAAAACGCTCGTTCGATAAAGTGGAATGGGAACATTTAAGCATTTTGAGCAATATTATTTCCATAGCAGTATCGAACGCCAGCATGTATAATGAAATAAAGCAGCTCTCCTATACCGACGGAATGACCGGTTTGCACAATTTTCGTTATTTCTCGCTTCGTCTGAACGAAGAAGTTATACGTCATAAGCGTATGAAAACGGCTCTTTCGCTTTTAATTTTGGATGTGGATAATTTTAAGAATTACAACGATACTCTCGGGCATCCCGCCGGAGACGAGGTTTTAAGGAAAATTGCGCAAATATTAAAACAGACCGCCCGTGAAAATGATATTGTTGCCAGATACGGAGGCGAAGAGTTTGCCATAATTTTACCCGGAACCGATAGAAACGGCGCTAAGGTGGTGGCTGAACGTATCCGCGAAACCATTGAAAAAACATATTTCATTCACGAAGAAATTCAACCGCAGGGAAAAGTAACCATAAGCATAGGCGTTGCCTCCATGCCCAAAAACGCAAAAAGCGCCGAAGAATTAACTTTAAAAGCCGACGCGGCGCTTTATTACGCCAAACGCCATGGCAGAAATCAGGTTAAAATGTATAGCGATGACGTACCAATGGATGATTTGCAATGAAGATAGGAATTACCTGTTACCCCACTTACGGCGGAAGCGGAGTTATTGCCACGGAACTTGGTAAAAAATTGGCGGAACTGGGACATGAAGTGCATTTTATTTCTTACGCGCTTCCCTATCTTCTGAACCGTTTTCAAAAAAATCTTTATTTTCATGAGGTGGAGGTTCTGCAATACCCGCTTTTCGCCTACCCGCCGTATTCGCTCGCTTTAACTTCCAAAATTGTGGAAGTCGCCGAATTTGCAAAGTTGGATATTTTACACGCCCATTACGCCATTCCGCATGCGACAAGCGCCTGTCTCGCCAGAGAAATCCTTGGGAATTCAAAATTGAAAATAGTAACAACTCTGCACGGAACCGATATTACGCTTGTGGGTAAACATCCTTCGTTTAAACGAACCGTTCAGTATTCGATTAATAAAAGCGACGGCGTTACGGCGGTCAGCAATTATCTTGCAAACGTAACCTATTCCACATTTAATATTAGCCAAAAAATACGGGTTATTTACAATTTTTTGCACGGCGATCTCGAAAAGCAAACCGTACAAAGCCGGAAGTTTAAAAATAGAAAAGAGGACGATCCTTTCATTTTGTGCCATATTTCTAATTTCCGTTCGCTAAAACGGGTACGAGACCTTATCCCGATTATCGAACGATTAAAAGACAAATTTCCCGTAAAGATGTACATGGTCGGCGACGGTCCCGAACGCTCCGTCGTTGAGCATCTGTGCCATGAACGAAAGTTGTGCGATCATTTTGTTTTTCTCGGTAAGCAGGATTCGGTTGTGGACATTCTGAACCAATCCGATCTTTTTATTCTACCGAGCGAACATGAAAGTTTTGGTCTTTCGGCGCTGGAAGCAATGGCTTGCGGGGTACCGTGCGTTACTTCGGATGCCGGCGGTTTAACCGAGGTAAATATTCACGGCAAAACAGGACTGATTGCATCAATCGGGAACATTGATCAATTCGTAGAACATATTTCCGTCTTATTGAGCGATCCGCAGTTGCGGCAAAAATTTTCGGAAAACGCAAGAAAATCTGCTCTTAAAAATTTCAGTTCCAAAAAAATTGTTCCCCAATATGTTTCTTTTTACGAAGAAGTTATCGGCAAATAATCCAAACCTTCCAGGCGCGTTCCATGTCCCGGTTAATTAAAAGCGAAGCGATCGTTATTCATTCCATCCGCTGGCACGAAACCAGTAAAATCGTAACCTTTTACTCCAGGCAAAAGGGAATTATTAAGGCTATTGCCCGCGGAGCTTTACGCAAAAACAGTCAAATGGGCGGGCTTCTGGAGAGCCTTAATCATGTGCAGATTGTGATCTCGGAAAAAGAGAGCCGCGACCTGCAGATTATTACCCAGGTGTATTTGATCAATCCCTTTACCGATCTGAAAAGCGATCTTAAACGTCTGCCCTACGCCATGGCAATTTCGGAGCTCATTAAAAAAATTTTTGAATCCGGGCAAAAAGACGAGATTTTCTTCGATTTCGTTATTCGAATGTTAAACGCGCTGAACAATGCGCCGCAGCCGGAAATCGTTTTTTGGTACTTCATGCTGAAATTGGCTTCCTTTTTAGGATTTAAGCCCGATTTCAAAGCGTGCGCATCCTGCGGGAAAAGCGAGTTCAAAAAGAGCGCGCTCTTTGTCTTTAAAGAAGGCGCATTATATTGTCCGGAATGTACGGGCAGCGTCGAATATTCCGTAAAATTAACCGATCGGGAAATAAACTTCCTGCGCAGGCTGCAATCATTTCCGCATCGCAAAATTCACGAATTAAAATCCGATTACCGCTTTAACGTCGATTTCACCTGGCTTTTAATCCGCTACCTTAATTTTCATCTGCAGCACGAGATCACTTTGGAATCGCTTTACCTGCTGGCGGATTCGTAAATAATTTTTTTTAGAGTTTTTAACAGAAATCGATTATATTTGGCACTTAATTATTTGAACATAAAACAGTAAAGGGAGGCGTTCCGTGGCAGAACAGAATGTAAATAAATTAATGGATAAACTGGTCTCTTTAGCCAAACGCAGAGGATTCATCTTTCAGAGCAGCGAAATTTACGGCGGGATTAATTCCTGTTACGACTACGGTCCTTTGGGGATTGAGATGAAAAAGAACATCAAAGAGCTTTGGTGGAAGAGCATGATTTATGAGCGGGACGATATCGAGGGACTGGACGCCAGTATTCTTATGCATCCCAAAGTCTGGGAAGCCTCGGGACATATCGAAGGTTTTACCGATCCGTTAATTGACTGTAAAGTGTGCAAATCGCGTTTCAGAGCCGATCAAATAGACGTTAACAAAGCCTGTCCCGTATGCGGCAACAGAGATTCGTTTACCGAGATCCGCCAGTTTAACCTGATGTTCAAAACCTTTATGGGTCCGGTGGAAGACTCGGCGAATGTCGTATTTTTAAGACCTGAAACCGCGCAGGGAATTTACGTTAATTTCCACAACGTCCGCGAAGCAGCCCGCCGGAAACTGCCGTTCGGAATCGCGCAGATCGGAAAAGCCTTCCGCAACGAAATCACTCCCGGAAATTTCATCTTCCGAACCCGCGAATTTGAACAGATGGAAATGCAATACTTCGTCAAGCCGGGTGAAGACGAGAAATGGTTTGAATATTGGAAAGAAAAACGCATGAAATGGTATGACCGGCTGGGATTAAATCGGGATAAATTGCGTTTTCACGAACACGGAAAAGACGAACTTGCACATTACGCCAGAGCCGCGTTTGATATCGAATACGAATTTACATTCGGATGGAACGAAATCGAGGGTATTCATAATCGCACGGATTTTGACCTTAAGCGCCACATGGAATACTCCGGCAAAGATTTGCGATACTTTGACGACGAAACCAAAGAACGTTTTATTCCCTACATCATAGAAACCTCGGTAGGATGCGATCGAATTCTTTTAACCTGTTTAATAGACGCCTATACGGAAGAAGAAGAACGCGTGGTGCTAAAATTGTCGCCGGCGATCGCTCCGATTAAAGCGGCTATTTTGCCTTTGGTAAAAAGAGACGGCATGCCGGAAATCGCCAAAGAGATCGTTCAGAACCTGCGCGGCGAATTTCGTATCTTTTACGATGAAAGCGGATCGATCGGTCGCAGATATCGTCGCATGGACGAAGCCGGAACTCCGTTCTGTTTTACAGTTGACTCGGAAACATTAGATAACAAAACAGTAACCGTAAGGTATCGGGATTCCATGGAACAAGAGCGAATACCAATGGACGAAGTAAAAAGTTTTTTAATTGAACATATTAAAGTCTGATTTAGGCGGGAAATTTCCCGCCTTTTAAATTTTATTTCCTAAAGTTTCCCTTCATTCCATCCGATTCCAAAGTACATAGAAAAATTAAGCGGTTAACAAATTAGCAACTATCGTATAGTAATTATATTTGAAAGGTTGGTCTTTAAGCCTTTTGATCCGATTGATTTGTTTTTTGGTTTTATTCGGTCTAAATCTTTAATGCGGGAGATAGAACTTGAATTCCGAAAAAGAAGGTTTAACGATATTGCTCATAGATGATGAATACATGATTTTGGAAATGGCATCCGAAATTTTATCTTATATGGGACACAAAGTCCTGCTTGCCCAATCCGGCGCCGAGGGATTAAAACATCTTCACAAACACCGCGATCAAATCGATTTGGTAATTGTTGATTTATTAATGCCCGATATGAACGGCAAAGAATGCTACGAAGAAATCCGAAAAGTTGACTCACATATCCCAATCGTTATTTCTACCGGAATTAGCGACGTCGCTAATAAAGAAGGTCTTAAGAATCTTGATGTTATTGATTTTTTAGAGAAACCTTACACCGTGCCGCAACTTCAATCCGTGTTAGACAAATTAAAAACGGCAGGGAAAAGCTGAATTCTCTCCTGCCGTCTGCTCGTTAAACCTGTTCGTAAAACTTTAGAATCGCATCCAGAACATAATTTTTTTGCGCTTCCGTCAGCTCGGGATAGATGGGAATGGCTAAGGTCTCTTGCGCGGCTTTTTCAGCGACCGGAAAATCGCCGTTTCTGTAACCTAAATACCGAAAGCATTCCTGATTATTAAAGGTCAGCGGATAATAAATTTCACAACCGATATTATGTTCTCTTAAAAATTGTAAAAGTTCGTCGCGTTTTTGAACCCGAATAATATATTGATTAAAAATATGGCGATAGCCTTCTTTTCTTTCCGGCGCGACAATCCACCGCTCCAATCCGCGCTCTTTAATCCCTTTGTCATAAAAATCAGCGTTACGCTGACGTCCTGCGGTCCATTGATCAAGATACCTTAATTTTACATTTAACACCGCAGCCTGAAGCGCGTCAAGGCGGAAATTGCCGCCGATCATTTTATGGTAATATTTGGGATGAGCGCCGTGATTGCGCAAATAGCTTAACTTGGCAAACAGCGCTTGGTCATTGGTGGTCACCAATCCCCCGTCGCCGAATCCGCCCAAATTTTTACTGGGGAAAAAGGAGAAGCAACCGATGTGTCCGACAGAACCAGCCCGGCGTCCGTCTTTGAATTCGCTGCCGATTGCCTGAGCGGCGTCTTCGATAACATAAAGATTATACTTGCGGGCGATTTCCATGATGGGATCCATATCCGCCATTTGTCCGTAAAGATGAACCGGAATAATGGCTCTGGTTTTATCAGTAATCTTCTCTTCTATTTTTGCGGGATCAATATTAAACGTAACCGGATCGATATCAACGAATACTGGTTTGGCGTGCAATCTGGCTATCGAACCGGCGGTGGCAAAAAATGAATAAGCGGTTGTAATCACTTCGTCCCCGGGTTGAATATCGAGCGCCATCAAAGCAATGAGCAGCGCGTCCGTACCCGAAGAAACTCCCAGCGCATATTCGGTTTGACAGTATTTAGCCGTCGCATCCTCAAATTCTTTAACCTTTGGTCCTAAAATAAAATATTGCGATTCAATAACTTCCCGAACAACCGGATCGATTTCATGCTTAATACTTTTATACTGAGCTTTTAAATCTAATAATGGAACATGAGTAATTTTTTCCTCGATCTGACACATAGCTTTCCTTCTCTTTATTTGATAACGGTTTAATTTGCGGATTCAAATTTAGCGATCAAAACACATCAAATGCAATTGAATTTTGCGCCTCGTTAAAAATCTTTGATGCAAATAAAACAACAGCGTCCGGATCATTTGGGTCTTAATTTTTGCGATTGACAATCCCGGAGCAAACTATTTGTATCGTCTGGCACTGCGAAATATTTTCGTTATTGGCGCAAATTTTTCGCCTGTGATTTCGGTACTTTCTGCCAATTATGAAAGGTTCCGCTTAATTCAGAGCGTTGGAATGATTTTTGAACTTTAGCAGATACTAACGGCATAGCGGGTTTAAAATAAATTGCAAACGGAAGAACAATATATTGAAAATATTTAAGTAAAGAGTTAAAAATGGACTTGACAATTTCAAAAATAATAGTATATTTTTATGTATTAAGATCGGGTCTTCATTTTTCCGGGAATAATACTACTTTTGATTTAAAAATTTTAACATAAAAATTCCTATTCCGGAGGAAAAATAAAATGCGTACTTTTATTCTATTATTAATGCTTTCCTTAACTGTCACCTTTTGTACCCAGCAAATCAACGAGCCGGTTCAGGTTAACGACACACAGGGTCAGCTATCTTTAACGCTTAGTATGGCTGAGGCGCCCAGTGAAGTTGCCGGAATTTCGGGTACATTGATCAAAGATCAGGATACGGTAAAATTTGATTTTGAGATTAAAGACGGTTACGCCAAGGCGACTGTGGAAGATTTGGAACCGGGAGAGTGGTATTTGCAGGTAGATGCCTATAACGGCGATTCCAAGGTAATTTATTCTGGATCGACGTCGGTTACGGTTGAGCCGGGAGTGGTTACTCCGGTTAATCTTAATCTTGATCCCACCACCGGCAGCCTCGAGATCATCGTGACCTGGGGAGATATAACACATAGAATAATTGCTTATTTTCCTTTTGAAAATTCTCTTTCGGATAAAAGTGTGTATCATAACAACGGAACGACCGATGCGTCAATAAAATTCACCGATGGTGTTTTTGGAAAAGCAATTGAATTTGACGGAGAAGAAGATTACGTTTTGATCCCTCACATCGATGCTTATAATAAAGATGAAAAAACCATATCTTTTTGGTTCTATAAAGATAATGATTATATCCGTGATACTCCTGGTTGGGATGATGTTGAAGGTTTGGTTTTTAAAGCTCCAAACACAAGCCTTTATAGAGATTTTTCATTTTTGATAGGAAACCAATCGCCTCCATTCAATTTGGTATTTAACGTTTATGATTCTTCCGATTCGCTTACTTTCCTGAAAGAGTACGAAATTATACAGCCTCGAACCTGGTACAATGTTACGGGCGTCATTTCTAAAAATAAGGCTCTGTTATATTTAAATGGTGAATTAATTAAAGAAGCCGAATATGAGGGCGTTTTATACCATAATACTGAACCCATTATTGTAGGCGCCACTCCTCCGATTAATAAATTTCCCAGCAGATTCTTCAAAGGCAAAATAGATGAATTGGTTATTTTTGGCTATGCCCTAAGTGCAAAAGAAGTTGTTGACTTGTACAGAAATGGTGTTAAAACAAATTGATAAATAATCTCCGGTCTCAATGATATATTGACAACTATTATCCGAATATTAAAGCTCAGCATTTTTATGCTGAGCTTTAATTTATTTGACATCCATGTTTTGTTCCGCACACACTATCGTACTATTTGAACCCATATGATTTGGGATAAAATTACAAAAAAATTACTGAATTAGTCTTTTAATCATCTGCAAATATGAATAGCTTGTAAATATATTTCCTAATCGACGGCATAAACTTTTACAGTTAGTTCTATTTTAATTTTGATCAGGTTGAAACGGACTAATTAAATTTATAATTTAAAGCCAGGAAGTTTATGATTTAATTAAGGACAAAGATGAGGAATAAAAAATTTCCTGACATTTATCACATAGGTTGCATGAAAACAGGAACAACAACTTTACAGAAAATATTAAAACAGGATAAAAGACTCAATGTGATTATTTACAGTCGATATTTTAATACAAACCGTTGGTACACCGATAATTATGACTATTGCAAAGATGGTCTGGTGAACATTGAAAGCGATGAGAATATTGTCAGATGCTATGACGGGATGTATGGAATTCCTGTCTCCCTTGAAAGAATAAAGAAAGTATCTCCCAACGCTCATATTGTCTTAACTATCAGAGAGCAGCGTAGTCTTTTATTATCAGGTTATAAGCATCATATAAGTAAAACGAATGATTCTTATTCTTTTTTGGATTTTTTAAATTCAAATGCCGGAGTTACTTATATCTCTATGTGTAATTTTTATGGATTGTATCAAACAATTTTAAGATATTTTAATAATAGTAATATCCACATTTTTCTTTTTGAAGAGTTAAAAGATAATTTTACGGTATTCTTCGAAAGATTTTATCAAGAAGTTTTAGAACTGCCCAAACCCGAAACTCTGGAAAAAATTATTGAGAACAAGAGCTCATCCGATCAATATCTTCAGATTAAACGAAAATTGAATTCTCTTTACATATTTAATCCAAATTCATTTTTTTTTAAACTCGAAAGAAAAGCCCATTATTTTCTATTGAAAATATTACCCAAATTAATAAGATCGCATTCAAAATTAACATGGGGTGATTCTCTGTTAGAAAGGAAATTAGAGTTTGAATTCAAAAAATCAAATCAATTACTTGTGCAGGAGACCGGGTTAGATTTAGAGAGATATGGCTATTTGCTATAATTCCAAATTGATAGTTTATTGTTAAAACAGGGAAAGTATTTTACCTCACTTTTACGGGAGATGAATTGTATTTTTGTTTTTTCTCTATTTTTTTATTTTCGGGCTGATATTACCTATTTTCAAAATTAACAAACCAATCCCTTTCAATTTTTTGGAGTACACTTTTAATATTCTGAAGAGAATTACTACTAAAATAATTTATTGATTTTGATTTAACAAAATTTCTCACTTTTTCATAATTATTAAATATCTGTTCTAACAATGAGCAATATTGTTGAGGAGAGCTTGCTAAAAAAGTCGTTTTATTATCAATAAACTCTTTGACATTTTCGGTATATCCATCCATTTCGATTAATATGTTTGGTAATTCAAAAGCTAAAGATTCAAAATAGGATGTGGAAAATATTGTTGTATGGATTTTAGCAATTTTCATAAGTTCAAGTGAGCTAATAGCCTTATCAGTAATTAAAATTATTTTTTTGTTCTTAAATTCTTTGTAAACAATTTCAATGTCTTTCTCGCCTGGATGTATCTTATAAAAAATTAAAAAATTAGATGACAATTTTGATTCTAATCGCAATACAAAATTTTTTAACTGATCCCGTATTACCCACTGAGAAGTTATCAAAATAACAAATTTTTCCTTTGATATTTTCACTAAATTATCAGGAAGATCGGGAGATTTATTGAGTACGTTCTCAAGATAAGGGAAACCTACGGAAATAACTTTATTTGTCTCAAAGGCAAGGCTATTTTCGCGAATCAAATTGCTAAAATAATCACCATAGGTTAAAAGATAATCAGGCAATAAATCTCTATTTACAATTTCAGGATAAATATAAGCCATGTGTGATTTGTAAATAATGCCGTGCTGTAATTCGATCGTCGGAATATGCTTTTGCTTTGCCGCATGGATCAATGCCATTTTTTTATAATCATAGGCATTAACAACAATAACGAATTTGGGATCATATTTTTGTAATAACCTCGAAAAAAAATTCAGAAGTAAAAAAAATTTATTTAAACGATCAAATAATAAACGTTCATCAAAAGCTACATCAAAAAAGTTAAATAATTGATCGAAATTCTGAACATCAAAATTAGGGATGGTGTTTTTTTTCCGCGCTTTGAAATAGATTTTATCAATATCAAAATCAGGGTAATAAACTTCTTTTTCCGGTATCGGACTATAATGATTTATATGTTCGGACGGTAATTCTAATACGATTTGCTTTTTCCCTTTTAGGCGTTCTACGATAGGCGAAATGTAAATATTCTCATATAATCCATCTTTCCGCCTTCGACGTGTAATAGCTTCTACGCAATAAAAGATTTCCGCTTGATTTATTTTTCTGTTTTTTAAATTCCATTTTATGTCTCTAATAAGTTTTTTCAGCCAGTTGATGCAGGAATTTATGTCATTACCTTTAACCCGGTCATTCTTTTGTTGAAAAAGGATATTAAAAACAATTAATCTTAAGATAGGATAAATCCAAATCCCATTTATTGAGAATTTACTTAAATCATTATTTTTTTCAAATTCATAAAATTTTTCGTAAATCGTCATCCCAAAATACGCCTTCTATTTCTTTAAATTTTTTAGCAGTGATCTAAGCTCTGAAATTTTGATAAAATTTAATAAAAACGGAATTGATATATACCCTGCAAGAAGAGCCATCTTAATTATTATAAAGTAAAAAATCGAAACAGTTGTGTACTTGCCAATCATTTCAAAAATTAAAATTATAACGGCGGTCATACCAATTACACTAACTATCAGTTTATAATCATATTTAATATAATAAAACCTTTGAGAAATTATAAAAGTAATAATAAATAAAACAATTGTCGAAATAAATCTTGCCCAGGCGGCTCCTATCATTCCCAATGAAGGAATTAGCTGAATATTCAAGAATAGATTTACCGCAGCTGCAGTAATTGACGCCAAAGCAATAAATTTGGTGGCTTTTTTAACATAAAAAATCTTAACGGCATGCAAAAAATAAAAGCCATTGATCACAAATGCAAACACATAGATAGGAACAATTGTTGCTGCGGCATAATACTCTTTTGTAGTTGTTAGAACTATGATTTCCTGACTGAATAAAGTAATGCCTAATCCCAAAAAGCAAATAAATAAAATATAATATGAACTCAGACGAGATATTATAGGTTTTGCGTCCTCACCCTTTTCTTTTGCTATTTTCATAAAGAAGGGAGACCAGGATAGATTGATGGAATACACAATGAGATTCATAATCGATCCGACCTGAAATCCGATTGTGTATATTCCGGTGGCGCTTAAACCTTTAAAATTGGTCATAAAAACTCTATCGAAAACATTTACAAGAATTCCCGTTAGCGAATGTGGGAAAATACTGATTGCGTACTTTAATGCGTGTTTTAATTTTGAAAAATCTATCTTTAAAAGAATATCTTTCCTTATAAAGAATATGCATATAAAGGCAAATATTAACCATGCCAAAAATTCGGCTGAAACTTTGCCTAAAGCGCCTAGTCTTAAACCGACAACAGCAACGATTATCAAAATAAGCGTAACAAGAAAGCGTCCTAAACTTAAGAATCCAAATTGTAACGATTGCTGCCGGACACGAAAAATCATTTTTTTAAGCCTGAAAAAAACGCCCAAAAAAGCGGTATATACCCCAAGCAAAACATAAGGCCAAAATTTTAAATCAGGCAGCACATAATTGAAAAAAGGTTCTCCCCAAACAGTGACAACAAAAAGGATTGATAAACCCAGCAATACAAGAAAAATGAAGATATTTCCTAAAAATATTTTTTGATCGGTAGAGCCATCTTCATAATCAAAATAGTATCTACCCCAGACGGCATCCATTCCAAACAGAAAAATGACCGAAAAGAAATTAATAATAGCAACAACATTTGATACAATTCCATAATCAGAAGTTGTAAGATAATGAGTATAAAGGGGTATTAATAATACTCCCATGGCTCTGGTAAGAAAATTACCAATAGTATAAATGGTGCTATGTTTTACTATCTCAAGGAAGTACTTTCTCATTTAAATGTTTTTCAATACTCCTCAAACGAAAGGGGTTAATCGAGCATATTCCACTTAATAATATCATCTTCGGATATATTTACGACGGCTTTTTTCCCGATGACATCCTCCAAATAATACGGAGGAATTCCAAACGCCGGACGTTTCCAGGTCAGATCTTCTCGCTCAATCTTTTTGCCAGCCGGAATATTTCTTGCCGCTACAAGACTCCGACGCGCATTCTCCCGGGATATATTCTCGGATTCCAATGGCTGCTTTTCGAATCTACCGATTTTCAGCAGAGTTTGATCCATCTTTTTCCAGAATGCTTTTAAATCTTCTTTGTCCATTGCATGATAATGATCATTACCCGGTAAGGACTTATCAAAGGTAAAATGTTTTTCTATAATTCGGGCGCCAAGTAAGGCGGCAACAACCAAAACTCCCATATCCCCCGGTTGTGTATGATCCGAATATCCGATTACCGCACCCGGAAACTTTCTTTTTAAATCCAATATCATTCCCAAATTAGCATTCTCTTCTTTCGTAGGATAATTTAATATGCAATGCAGAAGACTGAGAGAATTCCCGTGCTTATTTATTAATTCAACCGCTCTCTGTATTTCCCAGAGATAAGAGGCTCCGGTAGAAAGAATAATGGGCTTGTTAAATTCACAAATATATTCGATAAACGGTAAATTTGTAATATCGGAGGATGAAATCTTAAAAACATCCATTAAATCGTTCAAGAACTTCGCGGATTCAAGATCAAATGGTGTGGATAAAAATTCAATACCTACCTGATCGCAATATCTTTTTATCTCCTCAAATTCATTTTTCCAGAATTGATCGTGTTTCTTAAATAATTCATATTGGTTTCGCGTTGGTTCTTTGCTTGTATCCCAATATGCGGGACTATTTTTGGAAGCTAAAGTTTCTGCTTTGTAGGTTTGGAATTTAATTGCCCGTGCTCCACCTTCAACCGCCTCGTCAATCATTCTTTTCGCTAAATCCATCGAACCTTCATGATTGACGCCGGCTTCAGCTATTATAAAAGGTTTTGTTATTTTGTCGATATTTTCTCTTGAATTTTCTAATATGTCTTTTAATTTCATTTTATTTCCTCTATCGTTTGATTTATTATTTTTAGAACACGCTCTTTCCCGCTTTTTATATCTCGGCTAAGCATTAATTGTGACATATAAAGCCTTTCGGAATAGTCATGAACCAAACGTTTAAAGGCATTCAAAATTTGTTCTTTTGAGACTTCCGCACCCAAACCTAAATTAACAAAACCATTTTCCGGTGAGGCAAAAAAATGTGTTAATTCGCGTAAATTTTGACTGATTATTATGGCAGGTACTCCCAAAAGCGCAATCTCATAAACCGTTCTTCCGGCAGAACTAAATATAACATCCGCCTCGAGCATAAATTCCGATATATTATTTACATGCGATAATAAGCCGATTTTTGAGAACTTTTTTAAGGAAGAAAATTTTTCGTAACCCAATCCTGTAATGACATTTATTTTGATATTCTGTTCAACGCAATAATCATATATTGCTTCAAGAACCTTTTTAGTAAGATTATTTTCATCTACTCCGCCAAAAGTAATCAGAATGTTTTTAACTTTTTTGTTTACTTTTTTAGTTTCCGAAAATATGAATTCATCACGTGCGCAGAAGTAATTTGGACCAAAATAGTGGTTGGGTCTAACAGTATTTTCCGGATATAAAGCATTAAACACAACATCGGCATACTCCGCGCCTTCGCCCAAATCCTCAAAATTAATCACTTTAATTTTATTATTTTTCAGGTGAAGCACATATTCTTTGTTAGTATTCAAAATATCGTTAATCACAACATCAGGCTCGATTCTTATTATTTCATCCGAAAGCGAATCATCGTTTTGCATATATGCACAATAATTCCTTTGCGTAACTAAATCAAAACCTAAATCACTGCCTTTGGTAAGTAGAAATATCACTTCGTGGTTTGTTATACTATTTGCCAGAGTCAGAGCCCTGTAAACATGTCCCAATCCAACTTTTTTATGTCCGGCAACAACAAATAATATTCTTTTTCTCTTTAAATAGTATTCGCATATATTCCAGTCAACATAGGAATCGATATCGATTGCTTCTTCATTATCAAGTATAAATAAATCGATAACTTCGCCAATCCTGTGTTTGTAAGTGATCAAATTTGCGGATCGGCTTATCAAAAACGCGCCCGTTTCAATAAAATAAGGTTCAAGAAATTGTCGATTAAGCCTCTCTTTGTAATTAGGAACATATTTTCCGTTTTCAAATCGCCAGCTTAAATGCGCCTCCTTTTTCGCCGAGATTACGGTATCAATTTCCCGTTTTTCAATCATCCTCGAAATTGCCTGATCCAATGACGAGGGTTTTAATAAAGGTGAAGTCGGTTGAAGCGTAACGACAAGATCGTACTTGTTCCTTTTTTCCCGTCGGATATGATGAAAAGCATCAACAATAACCGGATCTAAAGTAATATTATCTTTTGATAAATGTTCGGGTCTTTTGTACACAAAGGCTCCGAGTTTTTGGGCGAGAGAAAGAATTTCATCATCTTCACTGGAGACATAAACATCGGGGTTAAATTTGGATTTGGATGCAATCATAATGCTGTAATAAATCAAAGGTTTGCCGTTCAGGCTTCTTAAATTTTTACGAGCGATGCCCTTTGATCCGCCCCGCGCCGGAATAATCACTAATACGTTCGTATTTTTTTTCTTTTTATTTTGATCTTCCATTAATAACCTCATAAATAAAATTTTATTTTCGTCTTCTGTTGAAAAACACCCAGTTACGAAAAAAATCATTTTTCTCAGTTAAATAAAAAAAATTAAAAAAGTAACAATGCTCCCCTTCTTAATTGAATAGACTAAAACAACAATTTATGTAATTTATTTTAAACGTTAACCATTCACAATCCGCCGGATTTGAGTAAAACAAGAGTGGGCTCCCGTTCAAAGTTCTCTTTCAACCGCGCAAATTCATCCTTAGTTAAAACCAGACAACTTATTTTTCGATCTATTAACTTTTCGGTTTTCTCTCTAACACGTTCTAATTCTCGAATATTAATTTTATCCCCAACTACAACCAAATCGATTAACCCGCTATCCTTTCCGACAGCATAGTCTCCGCGTATAAAGGCTACCTCAACATTCCCTAATTTTTGAATAATATCAGCCGCTACTTTATCAATACCCATGGATTTTACCACAATATTGTGAATATCTTCAAACAAAGGATGTTCTCTATTCGCCCTGTATATTTTATTTCTGCCCTGAGCCTCTACAGATAAAATTTTGGCTTCTGTCAATTTATTCAATTCAGTACGAATGCTATTGGTAGATTCACCAAATTCTTTGGCTAATTGGCGTAAATAACCACTCATGGCAGGATTCAAAAAAAAGCGCATAAGCAACTTAACCCGAGTTTCCGAAGTAATTAAAGTTTTTAGCATCATTTATGAGTACTTTTTTTACTCGAAATATAGATAATTTTTCTGAACTTTGCAATATAAAAAAAGGATATTAGTAATTTCTTAGCTCACCTGAAATAATTCGTTAAGATTGAAATTAATATATTATTGAAGCTACTCAAACGCTCTGATTCGCTTTAAACAAGGAGTTCTCTTTCAAAAATTCGGATTATTTTATTGCTCGTTTTACCGTCGCCAAAAATCATTTCTTCTTCGTCCCAGATACTGTTTTCTTCCTTCAAACATTCCCGCACGATTTTCTCCGTTTCGGTACCGCAGAGCACATTGCGCTCTTTTTGCAAAGTTTCTATCCATTCAGTTTGTTCCCGAATTGTTTTACAATATTTTTTAGCAAAGTAAGCCTCTTTTTGCAAGCCTCCGCTATCAGTAATTACTTTATAACAATGCTGTAACAATGTTAACATATCCAAGTATCCAACCGGATCGATAAACATTACATTCTTCTCGAATTTGACTCTTTCCTTTTTAATCACCTTTCTTGTTCTGGGGTGAATTGGCAAAACAACCGCTTTATTTAGCCGGTTCAGGGCTAGAGCAATGTCTCTTAAGCGATCAATATTATCTGTATTTTCTGCACGGTGAATGGTTGCTAAAAAATACTCTTCAGGCGCTAATCCCAATTTTGTAAGAATCTCCGATTCTTTATTCGCAATAATCCTATTCTGCAAAAAAGCTTCGTACATAATGTCGCCGGTCATATACACATTTTTGACAACATTTTCCTTCTTTAAATTTTCCACTGCGGTCATAGTCGGGCAAAACAAGAAATCGGAACAATGATCGGTTAGGATGCGATTAAT